>JALOQH010000049.1 GCA_025453475.1 archaeon
ACAGCGTCCCAGTTTCCAGCCCACCCCTTCACATTTCCGGCAATATTCTTGACAATCTGCGATTCCCCATTGATTAACTCAGGAGTCGGCTCAAGCTCATCCTTCTCAACATTATACCTTACCAAATCAACAAATCCTGCTTCCTGCGAGGGATCATTCTTCCAATGTTTTCTGATTTCAGTTATTCCCATTACTCTTTTTATTGAGTGCATGCCATCCGCAGTCTTAACAGGATTTGCAATTATAATCAAATCAGTCGCCTTAAAACTCGTTGAAGGAACTTCCAGGTCATTAACAACCCTGTCATAAACGCCATATGGAGAATCTCCGTGAATTGTTCCTGCAACCACATTTGCCAGAGCCCCAACTCTCATTGCTTCATAAAGCGCTTTTGCCTCAGCGCTTCTTACCTCTCCAACAATCAGCGCAGAATCTCCAAGTCTTAATGACGTCCTTATTCCTTCTGCAGCCTCAACCTCTGTTGTTCCCGATACCAATGCGCTTCGAACCTTCATTCTGAGGATGTCGTATCCTATCTTTCTCAGGGCATCAACAGGCAGTTCAAGTGTATCTTCAACAACAATTATTCTGAACTTGGGCATGATTTCCAAGAGCATGCTTCCAAGCAATGACGTTTTACCCGAGCTTCTTGTTCCCGCCACCAGCAATGTCCTGTTCCCGTCAATCATGAAGCTTATCAGCCCGGCTGTAAAAGAATTAATCATCTTCTTATCTACAAAAAGAGGCAAAGTCCATGGATCATCCCTGTGTCTTCTGAGAGCATATCCCAGCCCTGCAGGAGAAAGCGGCTGAGTCACTGCAGCAACTCTTGCTCTCGCATTCCCAAAAATCAAATCCGTATCAAGAACAGGGTTTGCTTCGTCAAGAGGTCTCCCTGACTGCAGTCTGAGTTTAGCAGCCCATGAATCAGCATCTTCATAGCTGGGCATGATATTTGTTACGCACTCATCATACTTCTCGTGCCTTACAAAAATAGGATTCTGTGCAACCGGCGCGTTAAGAACAATATCCTGCAGTCTCGTATCCATCAGTAAAATTTCAATCAATCCGAAGCCAATCGTATACCTGACAAGAATTCTCGCAAGCTTGTTCAATTCTCGGTGATTAAGCTCAATTCCCTTGCTTCTTGAAAGTTCAGACAACAGGTCTTTTGCGACATTAAAGAAGACCATCCTTGTTTTCTCAGGATCCGTAAATTCCTCTGCCTTTGGTCTGTGCTCGATAAGAACATTTCTCGCAAGATTCAGGAGCATGTGGTGCTCCTCGCTCAAGGAATACTCTGGAGGCATCACGTGATAGAAATATTTTGCTTCGTCTTTATTTTTCAAAATCGTGACACTGATGTCTTCAATGTCTGATTTTATCTGATACTGGTCTATGAACTCTGCATCTTTTGGAAGCTGCGCAACAAGCCTTGTAAACGTGAAATTCGGCAGTATGTCTGGCCTGAATATGCCCTTGTAAATCTCCCTGCTTCCCGCAACATGCTCTCCGAGCATGCTCAAAACTCCTTTTATCAGTTTTGTATTCTCCAGAAGACCGTAAAATCTTTCCAGCAGGCGGATATAATTCATCAGCGCGCCTTTGTTGAAAGTCTGCCCTCGGTCTAGCTGCTCCCTGGCAGATTTTATCTTCTTTTTAAGCTCAACATAGCACCCAACAGGGTCCTGCCTCAATAACGTAAGAAGATAGCTTAGCTCAGCGTGAATCTCAGATACATTTCCGTATAAAATAAGCTTCTCGACAGAAAGAATCGCCTCCTGTTTGGTGAGAAAACTGTAAGTTGTTGCAATTTCCGCAAGCAGGGAAACCTGCTCAAACGGGTAATTGTAATTCCTCTGCTGCACAAAGATAACCCTCGCAATCCCCGGGTTCTCAACCAGCAAATCAACTGTCCTGGACATCACAACAGGGCTCTCTGCAATTGAAGGCACAAACGGCGCACCCAGGTAATTTACATAGAGAACGTCCTCTCCTGCCTTCCGTTCTATCTCTACTGCATAAATAGGCGTCCCCTCTTTGAAAATCATCTTTGTCTCTTTTCCCCACCCTACTCAAATCCGCCCTTATTAAATAGATTTCTATAATCTCTCATTAACATTTTTAAACTCCAAAACGCTGTTTAACCTATGGAAGAGGTGCGTTCTGAGATGCCGGATTCTACTGATGTAACCAATCGTCTTGTAGACCTAGAGGAGAAAAACAGGCTTATCCGCGACCGCGTTCTTCTTCTCGGACAGACAGTTGTTGAAGAGCGCGATAAGAATTTTAAGGAAATGCAGGAGCTCAAGAGCACACTCATAAAATTGAAGGAAGATGTGGGGCGCTTAAAGGAGCTTATGCAGAGAATGGCAGAGCAGATTACAGCAATGGCCCGTAAAGAAGAGCTTATGATAATTCAAAGACAGCTTGACCTTTTAAGGAAAGCTTAAAGGAAACCATTTTAAACTGCCTTTGTTTTAAAAGAGATAATAAAAAACAGGTGAAAAATGCCCATACTCGGTGATATAAAAAGAATGCAGTCTGAAGGAAGAACAGAGGCTGAAATAATAGCTGCCCTCAAGGACCAGGGTGTTTCTCCGAGAGACATCTCTGAAGCGCTTGCACAATCCAGAATAAAAGAAGCTGTCGAAGCGCCTGCCCCCGGGAGCCAGATTCCAATGACGCAGGAAGAGCCCCAGCAATATTCTGAGATGAGCCCATCTGTCGCTTCTCAAATTCCAGCAGAGCAATATCCACAGCAGGCGCAGTATCCTGCAGAACAGTACCCTCAGCAGCAGTATCAGCAGCCAATACAGGGCGGAATAAGTCCGGACACAATTTCAGAAATCTCAGAGCAGGTTGTTTCTGAAAAGCTTTCTCCGCTTAGAAAAGAGCTTGAAAAAGTCATTGATATGAAAACAACAGTCGACTCAAAGATGGAATATCTTGACGAAAGATTGAAAAGAATCGAAAAGATAATAGACCGCCTTCAGCTTTCAATTCTCCAGAAAGTCGGAGATTACATGACAAACATTGACGACATAAAGAAAGAAGTTGTTGAAACCCAGAAATCCTTCAAATCCATGCTCCCTTCTTCCGAAAAGGCTGAAAAGAAAGAAAAGAAGTCCCAGCCAGCACCTTCCGAATAAAACCCGCTTTTTGTTAAATGATTTCCCTGCTTCCCGTTTAAATGATAATTGCAAATCCGTCTAAAAGAAAGTCAGGTTTTACTTGAACTTCACAAGAATCCAGCTTGCTAGTCCACCAACAGCAAGAAGAATAAGCGCCCCAAATACCTTGGGAGTCTTAATCCAATCCCACAGCGAACTCAAAACAGGTGTGCTCGAAAAAGAGAAATAAGCGGAAACGATAAATAATAGCAAAAGCCCGACAACAAATATAATTCCAACTCCTTTCGTCAGCCATTCTGGCGTCTTGCCGGCAAAACCAATAAGCATCAGTATGAATGCAAGCGTCACAACAAATACCCCGAACCACGGAGTTATGTTAATCAGATAATCCCTCGCGCTTGTTGCAAGTAAGAATATTACGGCGACAAGAAAGGCAACAAACAAATCAATTATAATCTTGCTTCCAAGAAGCTTGTACTTCGCAAGAACCGCATAAACAATTATAAAAACAAGCAGAAAACTTATAATGGGCAGAAAAAATTCAATGCCTGATAAATCAAGTGCAGCCATGGAGCCCCCTAATCAGCTTCCCACTTGTGCCTTTCGTGAGTCATGTCGCTCTTGCCTTCAGACTTCGAAGCGCTTACTGCAATTATAACTCCAATAAGCAGGACAGCCCCGATAATCAAACCAGCATAATCCTCAATTGCCCCGCCGCTCCACCATCCGGCATTCTCAGAACTTCCGACAAGAATAACAATCCAGACAATAGCTCCAACAGCAGCGAATATCCATCCCCACATCTTCGCCTCTTTGCCGTTAACAAACAAACCCACCAGTATTACTAACGCAAGTATTACCGCCAGACCCACGCCCAATTGCGGGAACATCTCTGAGAAAAATCTCTGCACATAGCCTTTTCCAGACCAGATTGCAAGCGCGCCTACAACAAGTGCGATTATAACATGAACTCCCTTGTCCTTTCCAAGAATATTTGTTGACCTTAATATTCCAAAAACAATTGCAAAAATCAGTAAAAATGGAAGAACATAATCAAAAACCCCATAATTCTGCCATTGCGATAAAACTTCACCTATTGTTATGACCATGTTCGTTTATGTTATAAATTGTTTAAATATGTTTCGTTACTCTTTTTTCTCTTCTTTCTTGCCGCCGACACCAACAACAATTGCTATTGCCACAGCAATAAGAACAATGATTATAATATTAGTAACAATGGTGGAACCTTCTCCGCTGAATGAATTCCTCAAATAATCCCATGCGCCTGTGAAATAAAGCACCGCAATAATGACTGCGATTGCAGCTAATCCTCCGATTATCCATCTGACATTATTGTGTATCTCGAATTTGCCTGCAGGGAACACAAATCCCCAAAGCAAAAGGAATGTA
>JALOQH010000050.1 GCA_025453475.1 archaeon
TCAGAGTACTCAATTTCAAGCGTTAAAGCAGACATAACTAATTCTGAAAGAGAAGAATAAAGTCTGTCAATCTCCTTCTTGTCATCAGCGCCCATTGATTTTATATGCATCAGATAAACGCGGGGCGCATTCATCGGGTTAAGCAGCATATCAAGGAAAGTCATTGCATTAGCCACCTTGTCCATCATTGTCTTTCTTACCATATGAAGAAGGCACTCGCTTTCCTTCTCAATTCTCTCTATCTCAAAGTCCTCATTAATCTCCTTAAAGGATGGAAGCTGGTACTTTGCAGCCAGCCCATCATATTCTTTCTTTAATTTTGCCAGTTCCATACTTATTCTCATTTTAGCCCTCTTTTATACTTAACCCTCTCAAAAACTCCCGCACAATATTGAGAATAGTGAAAATATTGGCTAAATTCAATAATCCAGGCCGCGTTTATTGTATAATAGCCTCCAATGGAAAAACTGAAAAAAACAATCCACATCAAGGGCAAAAGATACGAAATCCATCTTGAAGAGAAGAGACTTGTTAACATAAACAATCCAAAAGACAAACTGGAAATCTCAGAAGAAGAGCTTGAATATTTCAGGCAGATTCTCGGGAGGGAATAAAGATGCCCCTCATCAAAATTTCCATTGATGAGCTGATTCCGGTTGATGAGTTAAGGCAGATTGAACTTAATTTTATGGACGGCAGATACGCGCACCTCGCAGACTGTCTCAGGCAGTTTCTGATTAATCATTCTTCAGATATACTCAGGTTCAGGGGAGAACTCGAGCACAGAGAAGCCAGACAATTTCCGCTTGAGAGCGTAATCGGGCTTTATATTCTTGAGAACAAAACAGTTGATATGAAACTTGACATGCGCGACCAAAAGAGAGAAATAGAGAATACAATATGGTATGAGCATGAAAAAGGCAGGTCAATCCCTGCTTCAGAAATTGAGAAAGAATGGGTAAGAAAATATGCTGCGGCGTGGAGAACCCACCGCACGCGAGAGATAATGTATGTCTTCTCTCAAAACAAGCAGGAATATTTGAGGTTGGTAATAAACTAATTCCCAAAATTCTTCCTGCAAACTCTCAAAAACTCAGCAAATTTTCCTTTCTTTATTGCCTCTCGGGCGTCTTCCATCAGTCTCTGGAGAAAATGAAGGTTGTGGTAGCTCGCAAGTCTCAAGCCAGCTCCTTCTTCCTGCAGCAACAGATGTCTGATATACGCTCTGGAATAATTCTTGCACACGAAGCACGAGCAACTCGAATCAATTGGATTCTTGTCTTCCCTGAACTTTCCAGCAGTTAAATTAATTCTTCCCTCGCTTGTGAATATCGCGCCTCTTCTTGCATTCTGCGTTGGGAATCTTGAATCAAATATATCAACACCGCGGGAAATCGCTTCCAAAAGCTCCAGCGGGTCTCCAGCGCCCATAAGGTAAACTGGCTTATCTTCCGGAATTATCTTCTTGCACACTTCAATCATCTTGTATTCTTCCTCTTTTGGCTCTCCCAACGCCAATCCTCCAATTGAATAACCCTCAAAGTCCATTTCCACAAGTTCTCTCGCAGATATCTTCCTTAAATCAGAATGAATCCCTCCCTGAATAATCCCAAAAAGAAGCTGTTTCTTCCCTTCCTTTAATTTGTTCTGGAGTTTATCATGGTGAACCTTGCATCTCTTTGCCCATCTTCCTGTCTTGCGGACAGCTTCTGCAATGCTTTCCTTGCTCTCTGAAATTAAAGGCATCACATCAAGGCACATCGCAACATCACTTCCCAAAGCAAGCTGGATTTCCATATCCCCCTCAGGAGTCACAAAAAGCTTCTGCAAGGTGTATGGGTTTCTGAAAACAACCCCGTCCTCTTTTGATTTAACATAAAGCCGCGGAGAATACATCTGAAAGCCGCCGGAATCAGTAAAAACAATGCCGTTAAAAGACATGAATTTGGCAATTCCCCCCATTTTCTTAATAAGTTCGCATCCGGGACGCAAAAACAGGACAAATGCATTGGAAATTACTGCCTTAGCCTCCATCTTATGCAAATCGCACGCAGAAATATGTTTAACCGCGGTTTTTGTTGCAACAGGCATGAAGAATGGAGTTTCAATCTTCCCGCTCCTTGTGCTTAAAACTCCAACACGGGCTTTGGTTTTCTTATCCCTGTGTTTTATGGAAAATATGCCATTAGCCATAAATAAAGCAACGCAAGAGGTATTAAAAGTTAACCCCCTTCAGGGAAATCAAAAGAAACAATTATCAGAAAAATTCTCCCGTTGCTGCCTGTCCCGGATTTAAGTTATGATAACCGCCGTTCAACCATTATCGCCCAAACCACGGATAAAAACCTTTTTTAAGCAACAAACAATGATATTATTATATGTGGCACAGCATAGATAAAAAAGAGGTTCTGGCGAAGCTTAAAACCAGTGAAACAGGCTTAACTGATGAAGAAGCTCTCGCGAGACTGGAAAAATACGGGAAAAACGAAATAGTGCAGGTCTCAAGGCTAAGTCCGGTTCTAATCTTTCTCGAACAGTTCAAATCAGTTCTTGTTCTCATTCTCCTTGCAGCAGGAGTTTTCTCGCTTCTTATCAGGCATTATATTGATTTTGGAGTGATTGTGGCAATAGTCCTGATAAACTCAATAATCGGCTTCATAGAGCAGTATCGGGCAGAAAAAACAATCTCTGAAATGAAAAGCATGCTTGTTCCGATTGTAAAAGTAATGCGCGGCGGTGTGCTCAAAGAGATCTCCTCGCTTGAACTGATTCCCGGAGATGTAATTTTCTTATCAGAAGGCGACAAAGTCACAGCAGATGCAAGAATAATTCAGGAGAATGAACTGCAGACAAACGAAGCAATCCTCACAGGAGAGAGCTTCCCCCAGGACAAGTCTTCAATTGTTTTGCCAATTGATACAATTCTCTCAAACCGCGAAAACATGGTCTACATGGGCACAACAGTCGTACGGGGAAGCGCCCACGCAGTAGTCATTAATACTAATATGGAAACCGAGTTCGGCAAGATTGCCTCCCTGGTTCAAACAATAAAAACAAAAAAGACGCCTCTGGAAGAGAAGCTTGACTCATTCTCAAAGAGACTGGCTGTAATCGTGCTTATCCTTGCCGCAATAACAACATTCATTGGGATTTTCCAGGGAGAGGAGATGTTCAAGATGATGCTCGCAGGAATTGCGCTTGCAGTAGCAGTGATTCCGGAAGGCCTGCCTGCAGTCATTGCAATAACCCTTGCTCTTGCAATAAGAAGGCTGAAGTATCGCAATGCGCTAATAAGAAAACTGCCTGCAGCAGAGACACTTGGCAGAGTTACTGTAATCTGCACGGACAAGACCGGCACTCTGACAGAAGAAAACATGTCTGTTACAAATGTCTATGCCGATAATCAGTTCACCCGGATAGAAAACAGCTCATTCTTGCAGAACGGACAGGAGATAAATCCAAGGTCTTCAAAGAGCATTACCGCACTTCTTAGAACAGGGATTTTATGCAACAATGCGAGAATAGAGATTGATGGAAATAGCATGAAAGCTCTCGGAGATCCCACTGAAAAAGCCCTTGTAATGTCTGCATATAAAGCAGGCATAATGAAAAAAGATGAAACAGAAAAAGAGCTCCGCGTTAAAGAGTACTCTTTCTCGTCCTCAAGAAAAATAATGTCCATAGTCCGGGAAAGAAATGGAAAGTTCATCAGTTATGTCAAGGGTGCGCCCGACATAATCTTGAAGAACTGCACGCATGAATTAAGGGGCAACAAGGCATTGTTAATTACACCAAAGAGGCGCGCAGAACTCCATGCAATATATGAAACAATGGCTTCAGAAGCCCTCCGTGTTCTGGGATTCGCTTACAAGCCTCTCTCTTCAAAATTCAATCAAAACAGCGCAGAAACCTGCCTTGTCTTCGCAGGATTCCAAGGCATGCTTGATGCCCCAAGAAAAGAAGTAAAAGCTTCTATTGCAGACTGCAAAACCGCAGGAATAAAAGTAAAAATGATTACCGGAGATTCCCTTCTGACTGCAATAGCAATCTCAGATATGATTGGGCTCGATGGAGAAAGCACTGAAGAATCAGAGCTCTCAAAGATGTCTGAAAAAGAGTTTGACGCGTGCGTCATGCAAAAGTCTGTCTTCGCAAGAATAACTCCTGAAACAAAACTAAGGATTATCCAATCCCTAAAAAAACAGAGGGAGATAGTTGCAGTGACAGGCGACGGCGTTAATGACGTCCTTGCGCTGAAAGAAGCGCATATTGGAGTTGCTATGGGAATCCGCGGCTCAGATGTTGCAAGAGATGTCTCGGATATTATCCTGCTTGATGATAATTTCAGCACAATTGTCCAGACAATACGGGAAGGCAGGCGCGTCTATGATAATATGAAGAAATCAATCAAATCCCACATTTCAGCCAATGCCGGAGAGCTGTTCCTGGTTCTGATTACCCTTATGATGGCTCTGCCGCTGCCCATTCTGCCTCTCGCAATTTTGTGGATGAACCTTGTTACAGATTCTCTTCCAAGC
>JALOQH010000051.1 GCA_025453475.1 archaeon
TGCCATTGCTCAGAAAAACAAGACTCCCTATATCCTTTGAGCTCATTATCTTTGCAGCTTCACTCAGGCTTATGTCTTTTTCAATCACCAGGGGCTGCTTCATCAAGTCTTTTACAAGCATATCTCAATTAGGGTTTTATAATTTATAAAGATATGCGGGCGCTAGGGTTCGAACCTAGGTAAGCACTAAGCTACAACGACCTGAACGTTGCCCGTTTGACCACTCCGGCACGCCCGCATGGTAAATTTCCCTCACAAACTGAATATTTAATTCTTTAGACTTCTAACTTGCCTGAATATTGAGACCAAATCCCTGACTTTCGCAGGGTCTACATCATTTTCTGTCTTGCCATCAACTTTCAGATAGCTTCCGACAATTGCCCCGTCTGCAACTCTCATTTGTTCGTACGCATTCCCCATATTCAATCCAGCTCCAACAAATATTGGATAGCCCATCCCCGTAACACTCTTGAATGCCTTTATTTTGCTGGTTGGTGTTTCTTTGCCAGTGCCTTCTCCAGTTACAACAAGAGCATCAGCCCTGCCCATGCCCTCAATAACATCCCTTTCCAGACTTGAGCCGGGAACAGGATGATAATACTTTGGCCAAACCCCTCCCAGAACAGTTATATCTGAGCTCTTTGCCCTCGCAATCTCATACCTTGTCCTGTCAATCTGCGGGGCATTAAGATAGCGTCCGCCAACCTGATCCAGCTGAATAAACCTCCCGCCGTATCTCCTTGCATACATAAATGCCCTCTCAAATTCATTTGGCAGCACATTCACTCCGACAAGAAGCTTTGTTTTCATCTGCTGCATATTGAAAAGTGCTCTAAGCATATCTCTTTCATCTCCATGGTAATTTTCGACAATTATACCGTCAACACCCTCTTTCTCAAATATTTCCACCTCTGCCAACGCCCTCTTTACCAAATCCTCCCTGCCCTTTCCGGCAAGATGAATCATAGCAAGAAGCGGCTTTTTCACACCGAGAATGTCAAGATTGCGCCGCAGATTTTCCCCTTGTTTCATCTACAAAACGTTAAAACTTATTATTTAAGAATTTGTGTTCTGGAAAATTAACTCCCCGATTGTTCCATCTTGTTTCACGGATAAGTTAAATACCTCCTATTCCTTCAGATATTATCCTTAAAGCTCAAAATCGCTGAAAGGAGGTTTACATACAAACAAACATGAAATCACTAAATATTGCATTAATTGCAGTAGTAATGTTTTCCATGATAGCCATGCCTTTGGTTATGGCTGCAGGTGAACAGGCTGGAACAGGCGCAGGGGTTGCTAATGCTTCAGGTACAGAAGAAAGCATGCAGGTAAACACTGAACTTTCAACTCAAAACCAGGGTGCAGAAACCCAGCTTCAGAATCAGGTTCAATCTCAAGTCCAAACCGGAACTTACATGAACCAGGCAGGAGAGCAGATGCGAGTTCAGACCGGAGTAGGAAACGAATTAAAGCTTCAATCCGGAAATGTTGAGGCAAAAACTACGATGGCTATGACTCAGGAGCAGACTCAAACAGGAACAAAGCTTCAAGTCAAGCTTTCCAATGGATTGAATGCTGAAGTCAAAGTAATGCCAGACACTGCTTCGGAGACTGCTTTAGCAAGACTCAGAGCAAAATGCGAGGGGAATTGCACAATAGAACTTAAGGAAGTTGGAACCGGAAGCCAAGTTAAAGCTGCTTATGAAGTAAAAACCCAAAAGCAGTCAAAAGTACTTGGGCTGTTCAAAGCACAGATGCAGGTCCAGGCTCAGGTTGATGCCGAAAATGGAGAAGTTATTCAAGCCAAGAAGCCATGGTGGGCTTTCTTAGCCACCGAGAAAGAATAAACTGCACACGCACATAATTTATTTTTATTTTATTTTTTAAATTCTATATATAAAAGTAGAACGCCCGGACCAAGATTTGAACTTGGGAATCCATTGCTGGAAACAAGGTTAGCAACCTTGCGCCGTAACCGCTGGGCCATCCGGGCTTATAAAGACAAGACAAATAGAGACTTTTAAGTTTTGTTATTCAAGGAGGATTAATAGTTATCGCAGAGAAGCTCGTAATATGCCTGGGGATGCTTGCACGCAGGGCATTGCTCTGGAGCCTCTGCGCCAACATGAACATAACCGCAGTTCCTGCATTTCCAGCTTGTTCTCTTGTCTTTTTTGAAAACAGTCTTCTTCTTAACATTCTCAAGAAGCTTCCTGTATCTTCCCTCATGATGCTCCTCAACCTGCGCAATCTCATTGAACGAGTTTGCTATCTCCATAAAACCCTCTTCTATCGCAACTTTCTGGAAGCCAGGGTATAGTTTGCCCCATTCCAGCTTCTCGCCCTCTGCAGCTGCCAAAAGATTCTCCGCAGTGGTGCCGATTTTGCCTGCAGGATAAACCGCAGTTATTTCAACATCTCTTCCCTCCAGATATTTGAAGAATATCTTTGCATGCTCTCTCTCATTCTCAGCTGTTTCCAAAAACAGGGCAGATATCTGCTCATATCCTTCTTTCTTGGCTACGCTGGCAAAATAAGTGTATCTCATCCTTGCCTGCGACTCTCCGGCAAATGCCTTAAGAAGGTTTTTTTCTGTTTCGCTCCCCTTTAACTTCATGATAGTAAATACGGTCTCCTGTTTTTAAGCCTTGTCATTTCAGGGCGCTTAATTTGGCAGCCCCATCTTGGTTGTCCAGTCAAGAAGCAAATGGGAGATATATCCTGTTATGAAAAAAGAGACATAGAACATCCAATTCCACATCATTCCGATAAGCAATGTCAATGCAAGAGCAATTGCGAGGGCGAGGAGAGTCTTCTTGCTGTGAAAGAAGCTTCTGTGAGTGTAGCTCTTTGCAGGCTCAATCCAGTCAGGCATCAGTGCCCCGACAAACATCATGAATGCAAACCCGACAAAGTCGCCAGTCTGCGGTTGAAAAATAAAATAAATAGCTAAAAGCAGCAATGCAGAGGCAAATACATGATTCTCGCTGTCAGTCATTTTAAAATTTATTCTTTTTAATCTTGAATAAATAACCTGCATAATTAATTATTGGGTGCGCAAGCCCAAACACAATTAGTATGGTAAGATTTATCTGCCAGCTGAAGATGATATAAAAATTCACAAGAATCATCGCCCCAATAATCCAGTCAATCTGGTCCCAGGGCATCCAGGACTTTCCCGGCATAATTCCCGCTCTTCTTTTGAAGAAGCTTTTAACCAAATCCCCAAACAGCGCGCCAAACCCAAGCAATAACCCCAGGATCATCGGGCTGAGGAAACCGTAATCATAACCAGTAAAAACAAATTTTGCGCTCCAGCTTAATGCATAAGCCGCAAGAACTGCCAGTAAGATGCCAAAGAAGAATCCCCTGTAAGTTTTATGCTCACCGAACAACTTCTTGCTTATCGGATAATTGAGGAAATTGATATTCTTGAAGAGCACAGGCGCCATGTTTGCAAAGCCCGCAGGCAGGAACAGCCATAATGCCAGAAGATAATAGATAATCATCTTTTAATCTCCTTTTCAGCCCTCTTTATCATCTCTCTCTTCAACCCAATGAACACCCCGCCCTCTTTGCCCTGCACATAAGTCGCTTCTCCTGGCTTGACAATTTTGTTAAGCGCATCAAGCTCTATGTCCACATGAGTTATCCTTGCATTGCTCTTGCCCTTTTCATGGATATAAACGTTGGCTTTTCCAATCAGTGTCTTTCCTTCGCCTTTTCCTGTCATCTTCTTACAAATCCCAAGTCCTTTAAATAATGTGCTGCTGAAAAGATTCCCAAAATCATTGTAACTATTGAGAGCAGGAGCGAGGCATATCCCCAGGCAGGATAACTAATCATAACAATAAAAACCGGTATTGCAAAACCCTGCGCAAAAGTTGTTGCTTTTGCTATCTTGCTTGCATGAGGGATAGGTTTGCCCTGCATTAAAGCGATAATCAGGAAGGGCGTGGCGAGAATCTCTCTTATCATTATGGCTCCCAGCAGCAGATAATGCGCAAGAGCAAGTTTACCTGCCAGAGTGTAGAATACAAGGATAGCAATCGCGGTTCCAACCCAAAGAACCCTGTCTGCAATCAAGTCTAATTTCCTGCCAAGTTCTGTTTTCATATTCAGCTTTCTTGCCAGAAAGCCATCAAAAAAATCAGTCAAAGCCGCAATCGCGAATATGGCCGCAATAAACCAGGCATTCAGTCCAGAAAATATTGAATAAGCCACAACAAACATAAGGAGAATTCTCGCAAAGCACAGCAAATTTGGCAGATTCAATTTCTTCTCCTCTTTTTCTCTCTTCATCTATATTTTTAAAATAAAAATAGCGGGGGT
>JALOQH010000005.1 GCA_025453475.1 archaeon
CTGTCCTTTATGAAGGACAGAAAAACCCTGTTTTTCTGTAAAAGTCCAGTACTCTAACCTGACTGAGCTACGAGGCCGTATATTATATCCTATAAGAAGTCGTTATTTAAAACTTAACGTTTCTTTTATTAAATCAACTAATTCCTCTTGCTCGATAAAACCCGAGTTTCTGGATACTTCCCTTCCGTCCTTGAAGAAAATCAATGTAGGCACGCCCATTACCCCGAAACTCTCTGCAATCTCTGCGCCGTCCTCAATATTCACCTTGCCGAAGCTTGCTTTTCCTTTTAGTTTTTTGGCAACTTCCTCAAAAACCGGCATAAGCATCCTGCAAGGCGGGCACCACTCTGCCCAGAAGTCAACAACAACCTTGCCTTTTGCAATAAATTCTCCAAAGTTCTTCTTGTTCAATTCAGCAACGTGCTCCGACATGCTCGTAAAAGAGATATTTTGTTATTAAATCTATTGTTTGTTATCCGGAACAGTTCCGCTCTTATTTTCAGATTCAACTTTCTTCAATCGGGCGTCAAGAGCCCTGCAGACTTCATCAAACGTGTTATAAATACCAGCCAATCTTCTCAACTCTTTGTTATCCTCGCCATAATCCTTTCTTAATCCTTCAACTGCGGTTTTGCCCTCTGCAATCTTTGGCTTGAATTCGTCATCTACATACCTTCTAAGCGCTGCAGTACTCTTGTCAGAATAATCTTTTGTTGCAATAACCGCCTCAAATGCATTATATTTCTTCACAAATCCTTCAAAGAGGGTTCTTGTTTCCTCTGCGCGGGCAGCCAGCTTAGTATATGCCTCTTCTCTTGCAGGATTTTTTGCCACTTCAGCATCAAGCGCGCTCTTCAGATTAGCATACTGCTTGTTTAATTCTGCAATCTTCAGGTCAAACGCAGTTGTATCTATTTTCCTTGCCAGCGCATCATCCTGCTCTTTCTTGCCGGCTTTTTCGGCAACAGCTGTTTCAAGCCCGCCCATCTTCCCGGATAACGCGCTTATCTCGGTTTGATAGATTGCAATTGTTTGCGTTAATCTTCCAATCTCAGCATTTGCTTTTTTCTTGAATTCTTCGTTCTCTCTTCGTATTACATTGCTCTGGCTGTTCAACTCAACAATATCTATGGTATTTGTCTTCCATGCAAGATATGCAGTTGCCCCGAGGATAGCCCCAATAACCACCGCCGCACCAATTCCCACATATTTTTTCATCTTGCCTTTCAGAAGCTTATTCTCCTCTTCTTTCTTTTTTTTCTCTGCCTGCGCTTCTGTTACAAGATGAGCCAAATCCTTCAAGATGGGGTCGTCTTGGAATGCAGGGTCATTTTTCGCCTTGTCAGCAAGCCTTGAAGCAAATATCTTCAGCACAATTCGCTTTGCACTGTCAGCATCTAAGTCCGAGCCGGAAAGAGTCATATATGGCTTCTCCATAAACCGTCTAACCCAATCTATCTCTTCAGGAGTCAGGGGCCTTTCATTCGCCATGCTCATTCTACCAAAAACCTCTATAAAAACCTAGATGCCAAAAATTCATTACTTTGTTCAGGTTAAACTTCAATAGTTAGTAATATATAGATGGCTGTCTTCGGATAACATGGACAAACAAGGGCTATTGGATTCTCTTAGGAAGAAAGGGTTTTCAGAGCAGGTAGTATCTGTATTTGATAAGGTAAAGCGGGAGGACTTTGTTCCCCAGAACCTTGTGGGCTATGCGTATGAGGATATTTCTCTTCCGGTGATGGAAGGTTCAACACTCTCCCAGCCATCAACAGTTGCATTCATGCTCGATATGCTTGATGTCAGGGACGGGCAGAAGATACTTGAAATCGGCTCAGGCAGCGGCTATGCGCTTGCCCTCCTCTCAGAGATGAATCCGAACGGGAAGATCTACGGGCTTGAGCTTATCCAGTCTCTTGGAATCTCCTCGAAGAAATACCTGCAGGAAAAGAAAAATGTTGAGGTTTTTATAAGGAACGGCTCTCACGGGCTTCCTGAATTCGCGCCCTATGACCGAATACTCATCAGCGCGTCATGCCCGGAATGCCCGAGCAGTCTCCTCTCACAGCTCAAGGATGACGGAATTCTTGTCTCAGCAGTCAAGCAGTCAATAATCCAGATAAAGAAAGTAAACGGCGAGAAAATCATAAAAGAGCATCCCGGTTTTGCCTTCGTTCCTTTGGTCCCAGATTGATTATCTTGCTCTTACTTTTGTGTTTGGAAGGTATTTCTTTGCCAGCTCGCATCCTTCTTCGAGAATCTCCTTCGGCGTCTCGCCCATTTCTTCAAATCTCCTGTCAACTAATCTTCCTTTGACAGGAACAAACTGCTGCAGGAAATATGGAGAGTCATTATTCGGGAGATTCTGAAATATGAAATGCGCTGTTTCTTCAATTTCTTCAGGAGTCATGAAAGTTACTTCTCCATCCTCTCGCGCAATCGGGCAAATTGTTGTTCTAAACTCATGCCCGGGAAAGTCTGCCACAATTCCCATCGCTTTTGTTATGCCGTCTCTTTCGTCAATAAAATCAACTCCTGCGATATCTGCATACAAACGAAATGGCCCCTTAACATCCATGGCAGCATAATCAACAATCCCCTTCAACCTGCCAAGTTCCTGGTATCTGCTCCCATTCGTATCAAGTTTTACAGCAAGCCCAATGTTTTTCAAACGTTGAATGAACTCTGGCAAATCATGCTGGAGAGTTGGCTCTCCTCCGCAGATTGTAACTCCGTTGTACCATCCCCCCCTTGCTTTCAATTCCAATCCTCTCAGGAAACTCTCTACTTTTTCAGGGCTTACCTGCCTGTCCGAGGTGTTGTAGCAGAATCCGCACCGGTAATTGCATCCCTTTGTGAATATGATTGGCCCGCTCTTTCCAGGGAAATCAATTCCGCTCACGTCTCCGATAGATTCAATTTTCATGATTTAAAACTGGAAAATTAATTTATTAAGATTTAGGCGCTTCAGTTGCAGAAGCTATTCCGTATTCTGCCATATATTTCTGCACAACCGGGCGGACTTCTGAGTTCTTTATCAAATCGCTTCTTGCTGCGCCTGTCTGCGAGGCATAAGAAGTGGTCTTCTTCCAGTATCCGCTTCTGCCTGCAACAACCATTGTCGGAACACTGTCAAGCGGCACTCCGTAAAGCGCAGCAAGTGCAACGCCTTTTCTTGCCTGCTCGTCATGTTCATCGAGATGGAATACCTGATAATCAACATTTCCGTTCAATCCAAGCTTCCCGAGCAAATCTCTCGTATTCTGCTCCACATTCTCGCATGTTCCGCATCCGCTCTTGCCGAATTGCATTATTGTCAGCCTCTCATGCCCATTTGGATTGTGCAGCCAAGGCATTTCTATTCCGCCCTCTCCAGCATACTGCGCTTCAGCTTTTTTTCTGTCCTCGTAAATCTGCATCTGCGAGCCATTCCAGTTTCTCAGCCTGCTGTTGTATCCGACAATTCTTGTTACAACGTAAACTCCTCCGGTGTCTTTCTTCAATGTCTCTTCTTTGTGGTTATCGCAATCAGGATTATCGCAGAGTTTTCTCTCTCCGTTCATTACTTTCCCGCAATTGTCACATTCGCTGTATGTCGGCGAGAAGACAAGCTGCGAGCATCTCGTATTTCTAAGAGTGTTTACCGCCATCCTCTTGATATACTCAGGGTCAGGTCTTCTCTCGCCCTCCCACGCATGCACAATTGCCCCGGATTCAATCATATCATGGAATCTGCTCTGCCCCACGATTCTGTCTACAAGCCCAACAGGGGCATCAGGCGAGTAGTGTATGGAATTTGTGTAATACGGGTCTTTTTCTGTTCCTTTGATAACCTTGGCTGCCTGAGGGTAATGCTTTCTGTCCAGTTTTGCCAATCTTCTTGTTGTTGATTCAGCAGGCGTTTCTTCAAGCGTGAATTTCAGGCCGGTCTGCTCCTTGAACTCAGCAACTCTCTTGTACATATGCGCTATAATCTCCAATCCCACGCGGTATGCTTTTTCGCTCTCGTGCAATTGTTCTCCAGTAAGTGACTGCACAGCCTCATTTAATCCGATGTTTCCGATAATATATGTGGATTTATCCAGGTCCAGGTAAGGTGTCCCATCATCACTTGGTCTGCCAAGATTGCTTTGCGGTGTCCCTCCTCTTTCAAGCAAACCGCGGATAAATTTGGCTTTCTGCTGGTGCGCTTTGAGCGCAATCTCCATTGCATGGTCTATATTCTCAAGTGTTCCTTTCAATCTCTCTTCAAGATTTGCTCCTTGTGATTTGTATGCTGCCTGCGGCAGGTTAATAGTTACATTCTGGAACCCGCAGAACCTCAATCTCTCAGGATTTTTAATCATGCTCATGTCAGTTATTTTCTCTTTTAGTCTGCAGCACTGCGCCAGCTGCGCGCCTCCTCTGTCAGGCATGAAATAAACACTTCCATTTTCTGCAGCAACTTTGCATGCATAATCAAATACCTCTTCTTCATCAGGATTTACCAGAGTATTCTCATCAATATGCAAGTCGCACTTGGGGAAGTGGAATGGTCTTCCGTCCATATCTCCCTCTTTCCAGATTTCAAGCATCGCCTTCGCGAATTTCTGTGCAGGTTTCGTGAAATCTTTGTATTTAAGGATGTGCGCGCCTTCCATCCCGGGCATCTTCCGCAGTTGTTCATCATCTGCATCTCCATTTCTCGGGTCATCTTTTTGTTTAGGATTATTAAATCTTGGAACTTCTTTTACATGCCTTACCTCTCCATCAGGCATCTGAATCATATACATTCCCTTCGGCCCAATCGCAGGAACTTCTCTTAGATACTCTGGCACTCCTGTGTGGACATTGAAATCAATGAAGAGCGTTTGTCCACCTCTTGAGAAGGCATTTTGCGATGCTGCAAAGATTAAATGCTGGGCAACCTGTTTATAATCGTCATAAGGCAATTCGCTTATCTCTCTTCTTACACCTGCCTGCTCAAATAATGGCTTGCCCCTGACCGCAGGATCCCGAGTCATTCTTCCCTGCTCAACAAGCTTCTCCAAATCCTTCTTTTCTACATCCCATTCCCTGCCGTCAAGTTTTCCATAAGCAACATCTGTCGGTCTGAAGAGCAGGGGCGCATAGAAGATATTGACAAATCCAAAGCCCAATGCTCCGGCATAATGCGCCTGCATTGAAGCAAGGAATGTCTGCATGTGCTGATTGAGAACATCTGCTCGGTTTGGCGACTTTGACTTAGCCTCCAGATTTGCAAGCAGTTTGTTTAATCCGTATTTTTTGAGATATTCTATGGAGTGAGAAGAACAGTAAACTCTTGTCGGGTATCCCAAATCGTGAAGGTGCACTTCTCCTTTCCTGTGCGCATCAGCTACCTCCTGCGTGAATACTTCATCAAGCGCCCATGCTTTCTGCACTGCTTCTGCAATCGCAAGATTGAATGCTTCCGGATTATTCGAGGCAACATTGCTGTTTTCAGAAGACTTTCCGTAAATGTACGCATTTATATCGCTCTTGGGGAGATTTATGGTGTCCTGTTGTTTTAATCTCTCTTCAAGCCCCATATCTTCCATCGCTTCATTGACAAATTCCCTTATTCTTGAAGGTCTTATCCTGACTTTGCCATCAGCTCCTGCTTTTCTCCTCTGCACATATGACGCAATCCTCTTTGTTGCCTCCTTGGCAATGCCGTATGCCATGCCTTCAGGGATATAAGCCTCTTTCATCAGCGCTCTCGCGATAAATCTCGGGCTAAAATCAGTCAGTTCATCGTTTGTCTCAACTTCTGCAAGCTGCAATGCCATGTCTGTGGTGCTGGAATCTCTCCTCTCAACAGAAATCCCGATTCTGCCTCTCATTTTGTCTCTCTCAGCCCGGTAAGCGCTGAATGCATCGAATGTCTTATTGTGCCCTGTTTCTTTCAGCGCTCTTAAAACCGCATCCTGCACATCTTCAACATGCGGCTGGTTTGTTTTGCTGTGCGGGAATTCTCCTGCACCTTCCATCTTTATTTCAAAAAGAGCGCGTATGGCATAATCAGCAACTTCGCTCGCAGCTTTTTCATCAATATGTCTTCCTTCCCGGTCAGCAACAGCCTCTGCGGCTTTTCTCACAACGCCGTAAATTCTTTCCTTGTCGAACGGAACAATTCTCCCATCTCTTTTTATCACAGAAGCAGGAACTTCTATCTGAACAGCATGCCCGTTTCTTCTCCCATTGCCGTTAATTAATCCGTCCAAGCTCATTTTTTCATCCCCATTATCTCCTTTTTGAAATCCTCTATGTTTCCGAATTGCTTGTATACTGAAGCAAATCTAATATACGCAACAGAGTCCACCTTTTTAAGTTCATTAGATACTACATCACCTATAAATCGAGTCTCTACTTCTTTGCCTTTTTTTCTCAGTGATTCTTCAATATTTGTCATCATTTTTTCAATCTGCTCCGCCGTTACCGGGCGCTTCTCGCATGCCTTCACGATTCCAAGCCGGACTTTTTCCCGGTCATAACTCTGCCTGCCCCCGTCTTTTTTGATAACTCTCAGGTCCACACGTTCAATGTTTTCATGCGTGTTGAATCTCTTTTTGCATTTTAAACACTCGCGCCTTCTTTTTGTTGCGCCCTCATTGTCTCTTTTGTCAACAACCTTTGTTTCTTTGTGCAGACAGTATGGACAGCGCATTTTCTCGTTTTTTACCCCTTTATAAAGTGTTTAGCAACACAACGGGTTGTGGTTACCTTCTAAAAAGGAAACAACATATTGTGTTTTTACACTGTTCCTCCAGATAAAATTACTATTTAAACATTTGTGTAATAAAATTTTTATCGTCTATATTTTCCCAAAAAATTTTCGTAGTTTTTTTAGAGTGGTAAAATTGTAAATGCTCTTAAATTTGTTTTGCAGAACGTTTAAATAGAGAAATTCCCAGATTAAATTATGGCATTGATGGACTTGTCATTGCAACAGTTTGGCATCCCGCTATGGGCTGTCGTTGTTTTGATTGTCTGGTCACTTGTCTGGAAAGGACTTTCGATGTGGAAAGCAGCCAAGCTTGATAGCAAGCCCTGGTTCATTGCACTTCTTGTCCTTAACACAGCAGGTATCCTGGACATTCTTTACATCTACGTGTTTGCAAGATTTTCAAAGAAGAAGTGAGCAGGAAGTAACTAGACATGGACTTTAAGTTCAAAAAACACCAAAAGGTGATTCTCCTAGTTAATCCAGATTCTGAATATATCGAATACAATCCTGAGCTTGAAGAGGAAGTTCCAATAAAAAAAGGAATGATTGGAGAGGTCAACATTATTCTGCCGAACGGGAAATATCATGTAAAGATAACTGACAAGAAAGGCAAAACCCTTGCTTATGTTCCTCTTGACGAAGAACAAATCGGTTCAGCCGAAGATTAGTCACTTCGGCCCTAGTTCTTGCAAAGGAATAATTAATTCTCAGGTTGAATCAGTCCTGTGCATCTCCAGTTAATCTCTGCACTCTTATTCACAACATCTACAACGCACGCAGGACTGCACATCGGATTCTTTTCATTCGGCTCAAAATCAATCCAAAGAGTATTTGTATAATTATTGCACTGGTAATTTCCCTTCAGAGCCCCATTTGAGCAATATGCCTCCGCAATCTGAAGAGCCTCGCTTACGCTCATTTCCCCGCAGTATCCTTCAATCTCGGATTTTGTGTTATCTGATGGTCCGGAATAGAAATAAAATCCTGCAGCAGCTACAAGAACAACAGCACAGACAATTATCCATTTGGTTATTTTGTCCATTATAATTTCCTCCAGTTCCACAATATAAGAGCAGCAATGCCTGCAAGGCACCCGATTCCAACAAACATCCAGGGCTCAAGTGAGAGGGAAGTCTGAACGAGATTCATTCCGGCATCTGCTGCGCCGGGCGCAGCAGCAAGCATTTGTTCTCCTGCACTTTCCGCAGCCTTAATTGTCTGAGTTTCAACGGGTGTTCTGTAAAACCATGCAGCTGCTCCGGTTAAAATTCCAGAAGTGATTATCGCAGGCACAATTCCCTTTAACTTTGAATAGACATTTGTCTTTTTTGGAGAGATAACAATGAGCTTATTTGCAACCTTGTATTTCTCGATTTTCTTTCCCTTCTCGCTCCATAAGAACCCGGAAACGCGCTCCACAATTCCCGCATCAAGAAGCTTCTCAAGGTTATAACCGACGCTGTTAAGGGGCATATTCAACGCAGAAGCAATCTCAGATGCCGAAGCCTCGCGCTCAGCAAGAAAATTAGCAATTTTTTTTGCGCTTGAATTAGAAATAACCTCTCCAAGTTTCTTAGACTGTTCATCATCAAGTGAAAATAGAAGATATTTCTCAGTCATGTTAACTCCTTACTTCAATTCAAAAACAACATTGACCTGGGCATTGACTTCCCTTTCTCCGGGCTGGATATTTGTTGCAACAGCCTCTTTTGCCATAGCCACATCTGCTATCGCACCCTCAGCTCCATAGACTCTCCAAGGATAATACCCAAAGTCAACAGCAGAGACACTCTTTATCCCGCTGACAGACTTGCCAAGTCCTGAAGCCATTGAATCTGCCTTTAATCTTGCGTCCTCTGTTGCTTCCTTCAAAGCCTGCGCCTTGTATGCATTCTCTGTATCCTTTGAAAGCTCGAAATTAATATAATTTATTGTTGCTCCGCCTTCAACTCCAGCATCAATTACGCTTCCAACCTTGTCCATCTTCGCTGCGCTTAACTCGACCTTTATGCTATGAGTCGCCTTGTATCCCCTGCTTACCTGTCTCCCATTTATCCAGTCATAATCCGGATAAACATTGTAATTTTCTGTTGCAATGTCCTTTCTTTCAAGCCCGAGTTTGACAAGATTAGTTATTACCTCATCGACAATCTCTGAATTATTGTCTTTTGCCTCTTCGGCAGTTGCTCCGCTTGTCTGAACAGTAAAGTAGACAGTCACTATGTCCGGAGTTGCTTTTATTACAGAAGAGCCGCTAACGCTGACTGTCTCAGCCGGATTTGCAGTTTTCCAGTACAATAATCCTGCTGCTCCAGCAATTGCTAGAATTGCAACAGTTATTATCAGTGTTATTTTGATTGACGTTTCCATAATTTCTATAGATAAAACATCTATTTAAATCCCTCGATAACTTCCATTCCATTTGAACTTCCCCATAATCAATTTTATAAACTGCCCATTTATTGGATTTTGATGATAATCGGATTGAACAATCCTTATGCTGCATTTGGGGAATTTGCAGAAGAGGTAGCTGACAACCCATTCACATCAGAAGAGGGCGTGGACAAGCTTGTAAATTCTCTCCGGGCTTCTGTTTCAGACATAGACTGCTTTTTTGACTCAAGCGTGCCTCTCGGGCATCCATTGAGGTATATAGTTAACAACTCCCCGGCAGAAAGAGATCCTTCAAGAATGAAACTTTTCTCAAGGCATTATGAGCAGTTTCGTCCTTTGTTTCTGCAGGAAAATGTCAGGATAACCCCGAGAGTAAAAGCCGCTCTTGTACGCCTCATTTTTTACGGGAGGCTCGCATTGATAAGAGACCCTTCCCCAGAGGCAAAACAGCTCGACAGGCAGTTCGACTTGCTTCACCGCGCAGCCTGCCACAAGGCAAGCCATGCACCTGGCACACTGTACTTTGGTTTGCCGAGAGAAGCTGATGACGAATTGCTCTCAAAGATTTATGAAATTGCCTCAAGAAGAGAAGAACTCGTAGGATTGGCAACAAGAAACAGGACACAATCTCTGATGCTGAACTCAATCGCGGAAAAGTTCTCTTCTGGCGGAAAATCTCTTCCAATTGAGCTGATTCAATATCGCCGGGAATTTGGCGAATATGAAAGAAAGAGTCTTTACAAAACCAAAGAGCTAATGGAAGTTATGCAATAAACCTAAATCCCCGAATTGCAAACCCCCGAGTCCTTGTTTATAACCTTTTTTCTCACCTTCCAGTTAAGAACAAGCTTTAAATAAGGAACTAATTAGATAGTCTTATGGCAATACTTACATGGGTATTGATTGGATTAGCAGCTCTGATTATTCTTATGCTGATTTACTATTTCAACAAATTCGTAGTTCTTGGGACAAGGGTGGATAATTCCCTTTCACAGATTGATGTTCAGCTAAAAAAGAGGGCCGACTTAGTGCCTAACCTTGTTGAAGTTGTCAAGGGATACGTCAAACACGAAAAGGACGCAATCAATAAGGTTACAGAGGCGCGAAAGGCCCTCTTAGCTGCAAAAGATATTAGTTCCAAGGTTAAGGCTGGAGACAAATTACAGGGCGCATTAAAGACAATCTTTGCCCTTGCAGAGAACTATCCAAATCTAAAGGCAAATGAGAATTTCTTGCAGTTGCAAACCGAGTTGGCAGCAATAGAAGATAAAGTGGCATATTCAAGGCAGTATTACAACGACAACATACAAAGCTATAACATCTCAACAGAGACCTTCCCGGGAATGATGTTTGCAAGGCTTTTCGGCAAGTCAAGGAAAGAGTTCATCAAAATCACCGCCAAAGAAGCTGCTGTTCCCAAGGTAGAATTTTAATTGCTTAACAGCTTTTCAGCAGCATCACTTTCTATCTCAATATTTACTTCTATTCTGCCGTCCCTGTGCCTTAGTTTTCCGTCTTTAAGCAGGTTAGCATGAGCCAAGTCATTTAGTTTTATGGTATTATACCCTGAAGGAGAGTCGTTCTCCTGAAATCGCACGTAATGCTCTGGCTGTGCCGTATTTATCAGAACATATCTCCTTCGCTCTGCATCTCTTGCTTCAAGAAAATTAACGCCCTCTCCCCTTCGCACACTCTCTGCCTCATCTCTCGGCAGAAAAACCCATATAAAATTGTCAGCGCGGGCTATCTTCATGCAATATAAACCCCTCTCAAAGTTATAAACGTTTATATATTCAAGAGCATAACTTCATCTAATGGCTGAGCGCTTGTCATTCGAGGACGAAATAACAAGGAATAAGATAAAATCCTTCTTTCTAATCGCAGTCATCTTTGTTTTTTTCATTGTTCTTGGCTATGCAATCTCCTTTGCTCTTGACCCGTCCTATTTCTTTCTGATAATGGTAATCTCCATAATCTTCTCTGTGGGTTATATTATAATCAGTTATTTCAATTCTGATAAAATTGCTCTTGCATCTGTAAGGGCGCGCCCAGCTTCTCATGTTGAGCACAGAATGCTTTTCCATGCAGTTGAGAATATGTCTATCGCGTCCGGACTGCCAATGCCCCGCGTTTATGTCATGGACTCTCAGGAGATAAACGCATTCGCTTCAGGAAGAAACCCCCGGCACGCAGTTATCTGCGTCACAACAGGCGCCCTCGAAAAACTAAACAAGCACGAGCTTGAAGGAGTTATTGCCCACGAAATGTCCCATATTGCAAATTATGATATAAGATTCATGACACTTACTGCAGTAATGATTGGGATGATATCCATAATTGCGCAGATTTTCCTGAGAAATCTCTGGCTTGGCGGAGGAAACAGCAGAGACAACAAGAATGCAATCTGGCTAATCATCGCAATCATCGTGGCAATCCTCGCCCCAATAGCTGCTCAGCTCGTTTCTTTGGCAATATCAAGAAAGCGCGAGTTCGCAGCAGATGCCTCTGGCGTAAAGTTCACAAGATACTCCCCCGGGCTTGCATCCGCGCTCTCGAAGATTAAGCACGAGCATCTTCCAGAACAGGAAAAACAAAAGTTTTCAAAAGCCACAGCTCCATTGTTCATCTCCGACCCTTTCAAGAAGAAATTCCAAAACCTCTTCTCCACGCATCCAAATATAGATGACAGGATTGCTAAGCTGAAGAGGATGTAAAATGCCAAAACAAAAAACACCTCGCGTTCCCAAATGGATGTACTGGACTCCAAGAGTTTTATCCATAATCTTCCTTTGCTTTCTTGCTCTGTTCTCGCTTGATGTCTTTGAGCCGGGATTAAGCGCAGGACAAATAGCCCTGGGATTGCTAATGCACAACATTCCAGTAATCATTCTCGGAGTTCTTCTTGCAATTGCCTGGAAATATGAGATTGTCGGGGGAATCGCTTATAATCTTGCAGGATTAGTTTATGTGTTCTTTGCATTTACAAATGTCCCTTGGTACATGGCAATAGCATGGAGTATTCAGATTGCCGGCCCGGCATTCTTCATTGGGATTTTATTCATGATGAACTGGTATAAGAAGAAGTAGTTATAAAAAACCCGCCCCCCTCCCTGATAAATAAAAATCTAAATTTCTTTCAACAAAACATATCAGTTTAGTTCTGTTGTTGAGGGGAAGATTCTTCTTTCTCTCCCTCTTTCTTTTCTTCAGAGGAAGAGTCTTTGTTCTCTTCTTTTTTCTCCTTTTTTTCTTCCTCTTTCTTTTCTTCTGCAGAGGATTGCTCCGCAGGCTTTTGTTCTTCTGCTGTTTTTTGCTCAGCAGGAACTTCTTTTTGTTCTTCTGTCATTTTATTTCACCGATTTTAGAAAACACGAACTCTTTAAATAAATTTGTATGCTAGAACTATCCTTTATATCTCTCAATTACCCTTTTCACGTAAATCAAGTCAGGAACAACAAACTCAGGGTTTGCTTTTAGAATCTCCTTGTTTGAGTCCCACGCACATCTGCCATTTATTATTATGCTGTGAATCTTCAGCTTCTTTGCGAGTTTTATGTCAGAAACCCTGTCGCCGATATAAAAACATTCATGCGGGCGGATAGCGTGCATTTTCAGATAGTGCTTTATGAACTCTGCCTTGTCCTTAAAGTCGTCTGCGCAGTAGACTTCCGGGAACACCCCGCTCATCTTCAGGTGCTTTAGAACAGGATAGACAAATTCTGAAAGCGAGTTAGAGACAAGAATCTTCCTTGTTCTTATATCATTTATGTGGTTTGCATCATGGCACTTCCTGACTTTGTTAATTTCTTTTAACACGCCACGCATTATCCTCTTCTTTACAAACCATTTGTAAATCCTGCTGGGAATAAGCTCGCCAAGAGTATTCGAAAGGCTAAGCCCCCTCTTTATTGTGCTGTCAATAATTTTGCTGTCAAATCCCATAGGATTAAGGAATTTATTAATAGAATTGTAATAAACCATCTTAGAATCAACAATTGTCCCGTCAAAATCAAAGATAACAAGCTGTATCATTTCCATAAACCTCTTCAATTAAAATAACTCTCCGCCCTTTATAAAATTAACAATTTCATAATCAGTCTTATCAATCGTCCCTATAATCCTCAAACAAGTTTATCTCTTAAACTTGTTTCTGCTTACAAACTTGTCGATAAACTCGTTGTGAGCTTCTCTTTCAATAACTCTGTGGATTCTCCAGAAATTCTCTCCGTCCACCTTGTTGCTCTTGACCTTTCCGAGAAGCTTCCTGTGCACTCTCTCTGAGACGCCAACTTCATAATCTGCTCTTTCTGCAATCTTCTTTGCAAGCGGAACAGTATTGCCAATCGGAGTATAATCAAATCTCCCGTCCTTGAATCCAACAACCATCTCTCCCTCATGCACGCCTATCCCAAACTTTATCTTCTGCGCGAATTTAGCGTTATGGGAATTTAATTGCTCTTCCATGTCTTTTGCAAGTTTCAGCGCAGTCATTGTGCTCTCAACGCTTTCAGACGAGTCTGGCGAGAATATGATTGTCTTGAAGAAGCTGTCGCTGAAAACTTTCGCCTTGGCTTCTCTTGCCTTCATGACAACATTTTCAATAACCTGCATTGCGTTTCCGTGCGCGCTCTGCAAATCAGCAACATTCTTTACCTTCAATGCAATAACAGGGCAATGCTTCTTCTCTCCCTGCTTGTCTTTGACGTTTAATGCGAATGCGGGCTTGGGATTCTCAAGTCTCGCTGCCTTTGGTGTTGCAAAACTCTTCTTTTCCTTTGATTCAGGGAATGCTGCTGTAACGCTGACCGGCTCAAAATACTTCTCCTCTTTTGGAGCTCTCCCAAAATAATTTCTGTTCGAGACTTTTGAATAGTGGTAGACTCCGAGGAATCCAACAATCGCTATAAGCATAATCCACATCGGAAGATACAGTTTTCTCCAGAATCTGCTTCCGCCGTCGTCAACCCTGATGGCATTTCCCGTAAGGAAGCT
>JALOQH010000006.1 GCA_025453475.1 archaeon
TTTCAATTCTGCTTTTATTTTTTCTTTTGAGCAGCTGAAGTCTGTTTTTGTTAATTCGCCTTCGATTGCAGCCCACATTCTTATGGCTTCTCCGCCGTAATCTCTCAGGAGCTCCTGCGGATTAATCACATTGCCTATTGATTTTGACATTTTCCTGCCTTTCTCGTCGACAATATGCTGATTTATCCACACGTCTTTGAAACAGGGCTTTCCTGTCTCAAGATAGCCCCGGAGAATTGTGTAATAGAGCCATGTTCGAATAATATCTTTTCCCTGGGGACGGAGAGTTACAGGATATGCTTTTTTGAAGAACTTTTCATCTGATTTGTATTTTATTATGTATAATTCAGAGATTGAAGAGTCCATCCAGGTGTCAAATATTCTCTCTTCGCCTTTCCATTCTAGCTTTTGGAATTCTTTGTCGCTTATTTTGCCAATCTTCTTGCCTTTTTTGAAAACTTCTGAATCAATGGGAGGGGATTCTGTCCATGGCTGATAATATTTGCCTTCTTTGGGCACAGCTACAAACTCTCCAGAATACCATAATGGTATTGGTGTGCCGTAATATCTTCTTCTTGAGATTGGCCAGTCAATTGCAATTGAGTTTATCCAGCTTTCAAGCAGCGTTCTTGCCTCAGGAGGATAGAAGGTTATGTCATCAAGGAGTTTGAGTATCTTGTTTTTGTATTCGAGTTGTTTCAGATAGAATTCCGGCATTTCTATGAACTCAATTTCTGCGCCAGAGCGCTCTGATACTGGCGTGCGATGCATGATTTGCTCCTGCTTGACAAGAAGTTTCTTTTCTTTCAGGGTTTCTATCATCTTCTCGCGGGCAAGACGCACTTTCAGGCCCTGCAAAAAGCCAGCATGCTCGTTCATTGTGCCGTCTTTGTTGATTGCAATTACAGGTGTTAAGTTCATCTCCCGAAAGAATTGAATATCTGACAAATCGCCTGCTGAGCACATCATTGCAAGTCCGGTGCCTTTGTCAATCTGGGCTAATGGGTGGGCTACAATCGGAACTTCTTTGTTGAAAATAGGAGTTATTGCGGTTTCTCCCTCAAAATCCTGATATCGTTCATCATTTGGGTTGAAAATAACCATTCCGCAGGTTGCAATGAGCTCTGGGCGGGTTGTGCCTATTACAATTTCTTTCTTTGAGCCCTTAACTTTCCATTTTACATGGTTGAATGTTGAGGGAAGCTCTTTGTATTCAATTTCTGAGTCTGCAATTGTTGTTTGCAATTTGGGGTCCCAGTTATTTATTCTTGTATCTTCGTAGACTAAGCCTTTTTTGTACAGGTCGAGGAAGGTTGACTGCGTGACTGAGCGGTATTCTGGAGAGTCAGTTAAGTAAATTGAGCCAATGTGGCTGCCTTCTTTGTAGGATGTGAACGAAATCCCGAGTTTTGAGAAAGTATCTGTTGTTTCGGATGAGGTTTCATTAAGAAGCTTCTTGCAGTATTCAACAAACTTGACTCGGCCGAGCTTGAAAGGAGAAACGTCAAATCTCTTTTCTGTAGCCATCTCAATAGGCAAGCCATTTCTGTCAAGTCCAAGAGGGAAGATGACATCAAAGCCCTTCATTCTCTTGTATCTTGCAAACATGTCCATGTAACAATAGGTAACTGCCTGCCCAATGTGCACGGGGGCATTAACATAAGGTGGTGGAGTGTCGATTGAGTAGATTTTCTTCTTGGATTTAGCATCGAAGGCAAATCTTTCTTCCTTTCTCCATGCCTCGGTTATCTCCTTTTCAACAGCCGGAGACCATCCCTTTATCTCTTTTAATTCCATATTTCATCATATGCAGAAGGGATTTTAAAGTTGGCGGTTTTGTTGTTTGTATGGATAAAAAGAAGGCGATAAAACAGTTATCTGCGTTGAAAAAGGCAGGCAAAGAGCTCAGACTTGCTGCTGACGGATGGGACGAGGACTGGAAGACGCTTATTTCAACGGCTCTTTCTGCCAGGACGAGGGATGATGTGACTATCAAGGTTAGCAATGAGTTGTATAAACGATATAAAACGGTGAGGGAATTAGCAACCGCCAATCCAACAGAGGTTGCAGGCATTATTCGTCCTGTTAATTTCTTCAGGAATAAGACAAAGAGCATTATTGCGTGCGCTAAGGCGCTTGTTAAAGAGCATAATGGCAGAGTTCCTCATGATTTTGCTAAACTGACGGAATTGCCTGGGGTGGGAAGGAAGACCGCAAACGTCTTCTTGGCTGAACAGGGGCATGGAAGGATAGGGGTTGACACTCATGTTGACTATATTACTCATTATTTGGGGTGGACAAAAGGGAAGACACAAAAGGATGTTGAAGAAGACTTGGAAAAGCTGTTTCCTTCGAGATATTGGAAGGATATAAATTGGATTCTTGTGAGATTTGGGCAGACATACAGGGGAAGGAAAGAGAAGAATAAGATTCTTGATTGGGTAAGGAAGTAAATCCTGATTTCGGATATATGGCTATATGTCATTATGAATATATATCCGAAACATTTAAATAGTTTAATGAATAGGTATTCATAACTAAATATTGCCTGAAAAGGCAGAAAACGAAAACGGAGAAAAACAAAAATGCCAGGACAAGACGGAACAGGACCAGCAGGCTTCGGAGCGGGGACAGGAAGAGGACTTGGACCATGCGGGGCAGGAATGCAGAGAGGCTTAGCGAGAGGCAGGGGCTTTGGACGCGGCTTTGGAAGGGGAATAGGGAGAGGACTCGGCTGGGGATGCGGCTGGTGCCCAATGGCGCAGCAGTCTGCAGAAGTGAACATGACCTCTGCTGAGGAGAAGAAAATCCTCGAAGCAGAGCTCAAGGAAATTGAAGCAGAAAAAGCAGAAATCGCGAAGCGCCTCAAGGAACTGAAATAAACCGAGAAGGTTTATAAATCAGAATGAATATGTATTCGTAATATCAAGATGGTGCGCCCAAGGTTATGCAGAAGAGTGAGATTCCAGCCAAATGTCAGTTATTTTAAGCCGGCTGGAATCCGCATGATTGAACTTCAGGAGAGTGTTCTTAGTGTTGAGGAGTTTGAATCTGTCAGATTAAAAGATTTGGAAGGATTGGAACAGGAAGAATGCGCAAAGAGGATGAATATTTCCCAGCCTACATTTAATCGGCTTGTTCGCGGGGCAAGAAAGAAGATTGCTGATGCAATTGTGAATGGGAAAGCGATAAAAATTGAGGGCGGCAACTATAGGATAGGAAGATGAAAGGAAGATTTGCTTTATTTGCTGTTGTTTTTGTTTTTATTTTGAGCTTTGTTTCTTTTGCGTCCGCCGGGGATGTCTGCATCTACGAATTCTACGGGCAGGGATGCCCGCATTGCGCTGCTGTTGAAGGGCATTTGGACACCCTTGATAAAGCGTATCCAAATCTGGAAATTCAGAGGTTTGAGATTTACAATGACAGGGAGAATATTGTCTTATTGCAGAAATATTTTGAGAGTTACGATGTCCCCCAGAATCAACAAGGGGTGCCTGCTGTTTTTGTTTCTGACAGGTATCTTGTAGGAGATAAGCCAATAATAGGCGGGCTTGAATCTTTGATTAATGAAATTGGGAGCGCTGAATGTCCGATTGCAAATGGTGTGAATGGTACTGGAGAGGGTGGAGGAAAATCTGCGCTTAAAGCAATTGGACCAGAATTTTACCTGACTATTGTTGGGGCAGCATTTGTTGATTCAATAAATCCATGCGCAATCGCTGTTTTATTGATTTTAATGGGTGCGTTATTGCTTGCAGGCGGCAGGAGAAGGGCGTTTTTGACAGGAATCTCTTTTACGGTTTCGATTTATATCATTTATTTCCTGTTCGGGCTTGGATTGTTCTCGGCTTTGCAGATTTCAGGGCTTTCTTACTGGTTCTATAAAATTGTCGGATTGGTTGCAATAGTTATCGGGCTTGCAAATATCAAGGATTACTTCTGGTATGGGGCAGGCGGATTCGTGATGGAAATACCAAGGGCATGGAGACCCACCCTTAAAGGATTATTGAACAAAGTTACAAGCCCTCTTGGAGGATTTTTGATGGGGTTTGTTGTATGCTTCTTTGAATTGCCTTGTACTGGAGGACCTTACTTATTTGTTCTTGGACTATTGGCTGAGAGGACAACACAGCTTGCTGCAATTCCAATTTTACTATTGTATAATCTCGTGTTTATCCTTCCCCTTATTGCAATAACTTTGATACTTTACCTTGGGCATTCTTCTGTTGAGAAAGCAAACGAATGGAAGGACAGGAACATAAGAAGGCTTCATTTGATAGCGGGAATTGTAATGCTTGTGCTTGGTTTGATGGTTGTGCTCGGGTTGGTTTGAACCTTTCATATAATTTAAAAATCCTTAAAACCCTCCCCCTTTATGGTAATATGCATAATTGCACTTCCTGTTTTTGCCCTGCTTGGGCTGTTTAGCCTGAAGTACAGGATACTTGCTTGGGAGGCTTTTCATTGCTTGTTCAGAACAGTTGCATTCAAGCCTTGCAATACTGGGTTGGATTTGAAGATTAAATCAAAGTTTACTGCCAAGTTAATGTGGTTCCCTGCGCTTGCCCGCGGCTTTTACAAGTATTTTGCAGTGCTGTCTTGGATATTTGTGATATTGGCTCTTTTGAGTGTTGCTGGAACAGGATATGGGTTGTATAATTACATTAAATACGGGAACTGCAATGGGCCAGATTCCTCGGCTTTCTGCATATTTAACCCAACAAGGGCTGGGGGAGAGGAGCAGTGCTCTACTTTCACTCAAAAAACAGAGGTTGATGTCAAGAAGGTTAATTTAACCGGGGCGGTTGTGCGCGGAGCGCTTTATGCGCCTTATGCGATTGTTGAATACGGGTGCTACAGCTGTCATTACACCAAAGAAGCCGAATCCGCATTGAATCAGGTTCTTGCTAATTATCCAAATGTGAAGCTGTTTTATCTTGATGTGCCTCTGGATATTCATCCTTACAGCGTGGAGGCTGGGGAAGCAGCTATCTGCGCAGGTGAGCAGGGCAAATATTGGGAATATCATGATTTGATATTCGAGCGACAGGAGAGTTTAAACGACTCCTCATTCAGGGCTTTTGCAAATGAACTGAAACTGAGCGTTTCTGCATTTGACAAGTGTCTGGATGCGAATTCTACGAAGGCGCAATTGGAAATGCAGAGAGACAATGCATTTGCTGCAGGAGTTTATGGAACCCCAACATTTATTATTGGCAAAACAGTCTTAGTTGGACCTCAGGAATACGAGGTTTTGGAAAAAGCTGTCAAAAAGCTGATGTAAAAAGGCGTTAAAATGAATGTTGATAAAATAAGGAAAGACTTTGCGATTCTGAACGGGAAGAATCCCCCAATTTATTTTGATAATGCGTGCACGACCTTCCGCCCGAACTCTGTTTTGGGGAAGATGAATGAATATTATGAGCAGTATCCTTCTTGCGCTGGGAGAAGCAATCACAGGTTTGGAACCAGAGTAACTGAGGAATTGATTAAGGCAAGAAGAACGGTCGCAGATTTTTTCAATGCTAAAAAGGAAAGCGAAATTGTGTTTACGAGGAATACCACAGAAGGAATTAATCTTATTGCAAATGCTCTTGGGTTGAAAAAGGGAGAGATTGTGCTAACTTCTGACAAAGAGCATAATTCTAATCTTATTCCGTGGCTTGTAAAGGCAAAGAGCGTTGGAATAAGGCACGAGACATTCAAATTCGGAGATTTGGGAGATTTTGAAAAGAAAATTAAGAATGTGAGATTGGTTTCTGTTGTTCATACTTCAAATGTTGATGGGACAACCCAAGACGTTAAAGAAATGGCTAAGATTGCTCATGAGAACAACGCGGTGATTCTTGTGGATGCAGCTCAATCTGCTCCGCACAAGCCAATTGATGTGAGAAAATTGGATATTGATTTCCTCGTGTGTTCGGGGCATAAAATGCTTGGGCCTTCAGGGATGGGGATTCTTTATGGTAAGCAGGAGCTTTTGGAAAAGATGGATTATTTCATGGCTGGTGGAGAGACAGTTACAAACTCAACTTACACTTCTTTTGTTCCGGAGAAAGTCCCGGAGAAATTTGAGGCAGGACTGCAGAATTATGCGGGGATTATCGGATTCGCAGAGGCATTGCGTTATCTGAAGAAGGTTGGCCTCGGGGACGTGGAAAAGCATGAGCATGAGTTGAATAAACGCCTTTCTGATGGATTGTTAAAACTCGGCGTGAAGATTCTTGGACCAGAGGATGCAAAGCTTAGGGGAGGCGTGGCAGGATTCAATGTGGGCAAGATGAATCCTCATGAAGTCTCGCTGATGCTTGATAGCTATAACATTGCGATACGCTCTGGAATGCACTGCGTGCACTCATGGTTTAACGCAAATAAGCTTGCGGGAAGCGCCCGGGCATCTTTGTATTTATACAATACAAAGGACGAGGTTGATTTCTTCCTTGAGAAGATGAAGGATATTGCTAAATTAGCGAGATAAAACTCTTTGTTTTGTTATGTACTTATTTATGGCAATCGTCTTTATGGGGCTGGCGGCTATTGCTACCATTTCTACGAGATTAAAAATATAAGGATTTCTTATGTAGGCTGCGAGACTTAGGTGGTGAGCGGTGTTTATAGGGTCATATGCTCCATTTTTGTCTCTGAGAACGCCATTCTTATCTTCTGTGAGCTCTCCTCTTGCAAGTTTAAACAAGACAGTCTCTTCAGTCAATACTGCATCAATGATTTCCGCGAGCATCAGCAGATTACTTTCAGGTATTTTAAAAAGGTTTTTAATCCTGAGCTTTATGTTTCCTGAATGGTAAATGAACGAGAATGCGAGTTGTATTCGCCCGAGTGGGGGGCTTTGAGCATGGATGAGAGGATTGAAAGATGGCTTGTTTTGAATAATGGGTTTATTGAGGGCGGGAGGGTTGATGTTTTCAGGAGATTTTTGAGTGAGTTTGCTTCGAATTACAGGGCTTTTGACAGGAATACGATAGAAAATCTTCTTTTTGAGTTAAGGGAGAGGGCGCCTGACGAGCCTGAATTCTGGACAGAGAGGGAGAAAGCCAAGGTTTTTGAGGGCGTTCTTGCGGTTTACAACATGCCTCCCGAACATCTGGAGTTCGGAGGATTTATCGCGCAAAGAAAGAGTTACTTGAATAATTAATCAGGGGATAGCTTTTTATATCTCGGTTTTCTTTGGATGTTATGGCAGGAGACGGAAAGATAAATATGCCTGGCTCAATGGGCGGGCTTATGAGGTATGACGAGGAGTATAAGAGCAGATTCATGCTTTCCCCATATCATGTGATAGCTTTCCTGATTCTTGTTATGCTTTTTGCAATAGGGCTTAAATTGTTCTGGCCTGTTGCGGGATAATTCTAAAATGTTTGGATTAGGCGGCGGGCTAGACCCGAAGAAAATGAAGGCAATGATGAAGCAGATGGGCATCAATCAGGAAGATGTGCCTGCTAATAGAGTTGTTATTGAGCAGGATGGAAAGAAAATTGTTATTTCTGAGCCAAATGTACAGAAAATAACAATGCAGGGGCAGACAAGCTATCAGATTTCAGGCGTTGAGAGCGAAGAGGCAGAAGGGGTAAGGGAAGAAGATATTCTTATGGTTGCTGAAAAGACAGGAAAAAGCAAAGCTGAGGCAAAGAAGGCACTTGAGGAAGCTGGCGGGGACATAGCTGAGGCGATTGTGAAACTGAGTTGATGAGATGGCAAACAAAAAACAATTAAGGAGATATTGGTGGCTTGGGTTTTTGGGAATTCTTGGATTTAATGGAATACCTGAGATTCTGACTCAGGATGTATTCGGGGCGCTTTGGATTTTATGGTTCCTTTGGTTCTTGTGGTTTATTCCTGTTAAGAAATAATTCTAAAATGGCAGAAGAACGCAGGAAGAAAGTCGAGGAATATTACAAGAACAAGCTTGAGGATGTTGAGTTATTAATTGATAATGTCTGGGATCCTCACAATGTGGCTGCGCTTTCCAGGACAGCTGATGGATTTGGGATTGGAAAGATAAATTTGCATTATACTTACAATAAGTTTCCTGACCTAGAAACTCACGGTAAGAAATCAAGCTCCTCGGCAACGAAGTGGGTGAGGTTTTCAAAGGTTGATAATCTGAATGATTTTGTCTTAAAGAAGAAAAAAGAGGGGTTTGTGTTTATTGGGGCGGATTTGAATAAAAATGCTTTGCGGCTTGATGAGTTTGTGTTTCCGAAGAAGGTTATTCTTGTCTTTGGTTCTGAAAGCAACGGTTTGAGCGCGGAAGTAAGGGCAATTTGCGATAAATTTGTGCTTATTCCAATGGTTGGGATGGTTGAAAGCTACAATATTTCTGTTGCTGCCGGAATTTTCATGTACGAGTTGTTCAAACAACGCGGGCGTGAATTGAAATTGCGGGAAATTGGGCAAAAAGAGAGAACCGGGGCTGGAAAAAAGCGAGTGGTGGAGAATAATAACTAATATAAGTGCAACTAGCTGGGTATTTTTGGGTTATTGATGTGAAATGAGCAATATCTATAAGGAATTGAGCGATGAATTTGCGCGCGCAGAGTCACTTGTGCAGAGCGCTGACCATCTTGTTTATGTGGCTTTGCCTGTTGTAAAAGACAATCGGCTGCTTCTTCGTGCTTTAGAGCATTTGCACAGGGCTGTTGTTCTGGATATTGGGGTTATTTTGAAGTTTGAACACCTATTCAAGAGGATAAATCTGACAAAAGACCCGAAACTAAACCTGGAGATATTTTTCGGATGCGGGAAGCGTTTTGGGTTAAACGAACTCGATTACTCTTTTGTTAAGGAGATTATGATAATGGGCAAGAAACACAAGGAGTCTGGTTTTGAGTTCTCGAGGAGTGGGAAAGTCATTATCCTGGATGATACGCTTGGGTTGTATGAGCTTAGGTCCGAGAAGCTTAAAGAGTACATAAACATGGCTAAAAAGCTCTCTAATAGCGTTAAAAAGGCTATTGACGGGGTTTTAGGCACCTTGGGCAAAGGTATTTAAATAAAAGGCGACTTTATAAATATGCTTTTAAGGAGTACCCTCTCAAGGAATGGAACGAATAATCAAGGAAAAGATAAGTGCGGACCACTTATTATATGTTAGTCTAAAATATACAAAGACCTGTGATGTAATCATAAATCTGCTTCTTCGCTGGAAGATAATGATTGAGATGGGCATGGACAAGCTTGTGGAAAAAGCCAAGAAGGAAAAGAAGTGGAAGCCTGTTTCTGATGCACCCAGGGCAAAACTTGTGCAGCTGGCAAATATCTACCGCGGAGAGCCTGTAATTTCTGAGACCTTAAGCACCTATGAAATGTTCAGGGATATAGAGAAACTCGAGAAAATCAGGGAGAGCGAGTTCAGAAAAGGGGTTAATTTAAAGGTTACATTCAAGGGTCAGCAGGTAAATGTCAATCTCGACAAGCTGAAAGAGTACTCGCAGCTGTTAGAAAAGTTTATAAGTTACTTAAAGTAAATTTCTTTGTGAACGCATTAGATAAAGAGATGCTTGCACCTAAATATGTCAAAGCTAATTACAATTACTTCAGGAAAGGGCGGGGTTGGAAAAACAACTACTGCAATTAATCTTGGGGCTGCGCTGAATTCTTTCGGAAAAAATGTTGTTGTTCTTGATGCGAATCTGACTACGCCGAATATCGGACTGCATCTCGGAGCGCCGATTGTGCCAATATCCCTTAATCAGGTGCTTTCAGGCAAGGCAAAAATCGGCGAGGCGATTTATGAGCATGAATCCGGAACCAAGATAATTCCCAGCTCTCTTTCTGTAAGGGATTTGGAGACAATTAATCATAAGAGGCTTAGAGATGTCGGAAGAAGATTAAGAAAGATGGCGGATTTTGTGATTTACGATTCTGCTGCTGGTCTGGGAGATGAAGCGATGGCTGCTCTGGATGCGAGCGATGAATTGATAATCGTGACTAATCCTGAGATTCCCGCGGTTACAGACGCATTGAAAACAGCCAAAGTGAGCGAACAAATGGGCAAGAAGGTCCGCGGGGTTATTGTAACAAGAACAGGCGGCTCAAAGAGCGAGATGCCCATTGAAAACATACAAGAGATGCTTGAGCTTCCAATTCTCGGGGTCATACCTGAAGATGAAAGCGTGAAGGAGGCTCTTGTTCTGAAAGATGCGGTCGTACACACTCATCCGAGAAGCAAATCAGCAAGAGCTTACAAGACAATTGCTGCAAGCATTGCTGGCGTGAAATACAGGGAAAAAACTTTCTTTGAGAGATTGTTTGACTGGAATTAATCAGCTAGCTCTTCTGGATTCGTAGCTTTCTTTTGCCAGTGCGCGGTATCTCATGAGGTAATTTATGACTTCTTCTCTTTCCTGCTCGATTGTTTCAATTGATTTGTCTTTCTTGTTATCCCTTCTCGCGAGCGCATCTGCCAGGCTTATCCTCAAAAAATTAAAATCTTTTGTTCTTTCGAGCATTTTAGAATAAATTTGGTTTTGGTTTGATTTATTTGTTTTTACTGAACCTTTGAGCCTGATTCAATTGTCTTTTCAGGATTAAGAAGAATGACTTTTTTCCCGTCACTTGAAACTGCTGCCAAAAGCATGCCCTCTGACACAAATCCGCGCATTTTTCTAGGCTCGAGATTGCAGATAACTACGATTTGCTTGCCTTTCAATTCCTCTTTTTCGTAATGCTCCTTTATTCCTGCGAGAATTGTCCTGTTTTCCTTCCCTATCTGGACTTCAAGCTTGTATAATTTATCAGCACCTTCTATGTCCTCGACTTTTTTGATGGTTCCGATTCGCAAATCGAGCTTTGCGAAATCGTCGTATTTTATCATGTCTGACATGCTCATTACTCCCTCTACTTTATGTGCTTTTTGAGGTTTAATAGGTTTACTCTCTGGCTTTTTCTCTTCAATTACAATCTTCCTGAATAAAATATCTGACTTCTTTATTTTTTCTATTTTAAGAGGTTTGCTGACATCCTTTATGTCTATATCAAACGAGAAGGTTTTTGCTATTTTTGAACATGTAGAAGGCATAAATGGCGAGAGCAAAATTGCAGCGTCCTTTATTGCCCAGGATGCCTGATAGAGCGCTTTTTTATCCTTTGTTTCCCAAGGTTTTGTCTTCTGAACATGCTCGTTGCATCTGTCTATGAACGCAAATATCTCATTTAATGCGCGGTCGAACTGGAAATTATCAAGATATTCTGATACTGCTTTTAAGAGCTTCTCTGATTCAAGAGGACCTGCCTGCTTTGCCTTTTCCAGACCGTATTTTTCTGCGAGCGTTGAAACTCTTGAGACAAGGTTGCCCAACTTGTCAGCCAGTTCGTTGTTATGCCTTGCAATTAATGCAGATTCGCTGAAATCGCCATCTTCGCCGAAAGGAACCTGCCTCAGAGCGAAATATCTTACTGTGTCTGCGCCATATCTGTCTGCGAGAATAATGGGGGAGATTACATTTCCAAGAGATTTGGAGATTTTTTCTCCGTTGAATGTAAGGAATCCGTGAATGAAAACTGTTTTTGGGATCTCGATGCCTGCAGATTTGAGCATTGCGGGCCAGATGACTGCATGGAACCATCCATTGTCTTTTCCAAGAAGGTGCGCATCAGCTGGCCAGAACTTCTTCTGCTTTGGATTATTTATGGCAGTGTAATAGTTGATTAGAGCATCAAACCAGACGTAGATTACATGCTTTTTATCAAGCGGGAAAGGTATTCCCCAGGAGAATGACGTCCTAGTAATCGATAAATCGTCCAATCCTTCCTTCACGCGATTTATAATCTCATTTCTTCTCTCGTTTGGAAGAACAAATTTGGGATTCTTTTTGTACAACTCCAAAAGGAACTTCTGGTATTTTGAGAGCCTGAAGAAGTAAGTCTCTTCCTTCAGCTTTTCTATCTTTGTTTTATGGACAGGGCAGCATCCTTCGACTAAATCCTTTTCTGTGTAATATGCCTCGCAGGAGGTGCAGTAAAAACCCGCATAGTGCCCCTTGTAGATATCCTTTGATTTGCTGAGTTTTTCGACAAATTCTTTTACTGTTTCTTCATGGTCTTTGTCTGTTGTTCTTATGAATCTGTCTGGCTGGATATTAAGCTTCTTCCAGGCTGATTCAAATTTCTTTGCCATTTCAGAAACAAACTCTTCCACAGGAACATGCGCTTTTTCCGCAGACTGCGCAATCTTCTTGCCGTGCTCGTCAGTTCCTGTCAGGAAGAAGACATCTTTTCCGAGAAGCTTGTTCCATCTGGCAAGGACATCCGCGACTACCTTTTGATAAGCATGCCCTATGTGCGGTTCTGCATTGACATAGTCAATTGCTGTTGTTACATAATATGTTTTTTTGACTGCCATATTTAGAATAAACAAGGACTCTATAAAAAGATTGCCTATTGCAGATTATTCTTTGTCCTGCTTATTTGAATAAACTACGAGCAGGGTGCCTGCAATGAGGGCAAGTGCTGCAAGAAGGCTGAAAGTATTTGATACAGAATTGCCTATAACTGCTCCGGTTAATGCCGGTGTTGAAGCTGCGACGCCAACTCCGAATCCAAGCAGGATATAACCTGCCATTGTCTTGAAATCCATGGTATTAATTGCATGAGGTTGTATAAAAAGGTTCCTAAAGAATTAAGGACTAAAGGTTTAAAAAGCATTTTTGTCAAGATTATTTATGGCTAAAGGAATGTATCATTATATTGCAGAAGCTTGGAGAGGCAATTTCAAGGAGCTTGGAAAGGAGAGAATGATTAAGTGGAGAGCTTCAGATGCTATCTCTGAAGTTGAAAAGCCGCTCAGGCTGGACAAAGCAAGAGCACTCGGATACAAGGCTAAAAAAGGATTTTTTGTAGTTCGCGCCAGAATAATAAGGGGCGGCAGGAAGAGACCAAGACACATGCATGGCAGAAAATCAAGAAAACAGCATGAGAGAAAGATTCTGAAAATGAGCTATCAGTGGGTTGTTGAGCAGAGAGCTGAAAAGAAATATCCCAATCTGGAAGTTCTTAATTCCTATTACCTTGGAAAAGACGGCAAGCATTATTTCTTTGAGATAATCCTTGTTGATCCTTCAAAGCCAGAGATAAAGAATGACAAGACAATAAACTGGATATGCCGGGATGAGAACAAGAACAGGGCTGCCCGAGGTTTAACATCTGCAGGAAAGAAATCAAGAGGGTTATCAACAAAATCGCATTCTTTGAAAGTCAGACCAAGCGGACGCGCGTGGCTCAGAAGCGGAAAGTAATTATTCTCTGATTTAATATAAAGTTATCTGGCAATTCTTGATTCAAAAAGTAAAATTGCGCGATTAAATTACCTTGCCTGCAACTGTTCCTGTTGCCTGCAGCGCCAGCATGCTGCCGGACTTTTTGTAGCTTAATGCCACATCTCCCTTGAATGAGTCTCCTGCATTAAGAACGCAGGGCACAATTACAACTATCTGAGAATCTGCAAGAGAAGGAATTTCTGTGCTGTTTGTTCCGCAGCCAGATATTGAAAGCGAGCTTATTGTCAGGTCCTGCCCGCCGTTGTTCTTAAATTCGAGCGAGACCCCTGTTGTCTGGATAGAATATGAGTTAACATAAAACGGTCCTGTTACTGATGCTTGTCCGACAACGTACTTCCCAGGGCTGAATACCCCGAAGTAAGCTAAAACGCCTATGGCAATGATTGCTGCAAGAATTGCCCAAC
>JALOQH010000007.1 GCA_025453475.1 archaeon
TATCAAGTTCTCTAATAAGCTCTTTTTGCGTCTTCAATGCCGATTTAGATAGAATGGGCCTCACAAAACTAACAAACCTATTGAAGTTTCCAAATCCGTTTATTTCTATTTTTGAGGGTTTTTGCCTTTTAGCAAAATTTCTTATTATCTCCTCAATTTCTTTTACATTCTTTGTCTCAAATGGAGATCTCAAAGTTATATGTGAAGGAAGAGGATGTTCAATCATATATCTCTCCCCAAATCTGGGTCCAACTTCTCTAATTAATTTTTGAATATATTTATCGGGCTTGCCCCTAATCAAGTAAAATATAGAAATGTTCATTTCACACCCAGCTTTTTCATTATGAATTTAACAACGCCATTCTTGCCAAGTTTATTGCAATTGACAATTATGGGATTGATATCTTCCTTTACTCCTCTTTCATGATAAACATGGAATCCTTCAAGCTTTTTCTTCTTCATGTAAGGATGCCATTTTTCCTTCGCGCGCTGAATATTTCTTTTATAGGCAGTTTCCAATGAAATCTCGAAGTAAAAGGTGATGATTTCATAATGATATTTTCTGATTGTTGAATTTATATGCTTCCTTATGGTCTTCTCAGACATTTCTTCTATGATAATATCTCTCTTAAAAGGCATTACCTGCTTTAAAGTGTAAAATAGCAGTTTCTTGCCAAGCTTCTTTCTTGTATCGTCGTCAAATCGTCCAAACTGCCCCTTCATTCTTGCAGAATCAATAAATACCCAGTCTTTCATCTTCTTCTTTTCCCGCAGGTTATGCCAGGCAGTGCTCTTCCCCGCAGTAGGTTTCCCCTTTAACAATACAAGCCTTGGTCTCCTCATCTTTTTACCCCTTATCCCCGATAAACAACGCGATATATTTAAATATGTCGAGGATTTTTCCCAATTGAGAGAGGTGACAATGAAACTTAATATACGCATAGACGGGCATGCCGGGCAGGGCCCAAACGCGCTTGCGAAGGTTCTTGGCTCTGTTCTCGCAAAACAAGGCTATTACGTATTCATCTCAAGAGACTACGGCTCATATATCAGAGGAGGTCACAACGCAAATGTCCTTACACTCTCGGATTCTCAAATAATGTCAAATGATTTGGAAGCAGATATTGCAATCTTCCTTGAAAAGAACATTGAAATCAAGGAGCCAAGAAAACTTAAGGATAATTGCAGAATAATCGACAGCGCTGTTGAGAAAAACATGTATTTCGCAGGAAGGCTTGTAAAAATGCTGGGTCTTGATTTCAGGATATTGGAAAATGAATTGAAGAAATTGAAGAATTTCGATGTTAATCTAAGGGATGCGAAAAAAGGATATGCTGACGCAAAGACAGAATTTGCCCTTCGTTCCTTGAAAAACAAGCTGGAATTCATGGACGGGGGAGTTGGCATCGCAGAAGGCGCAATTGCATCTGGATTAGATGTCTATTTTGCCTACCCCATGACCCCCGCGACATCAGTTATGGGCGAACTGGCAGAAAGGCAGCTGGAGAACAATCATATTGTTATTGAACTCGAAGGGGAGATAGCAGCAATAAACGCCGCAATCGGCTCCGCGATAACAGGAGCAAAAGCAATGACTGGCTCTTCTGGCGGAGGTTTTGATTTAATGACAGAGGCCCTGAGTTTTATCGGACAGGCAGAAGTCCCGTTAGTGATTTATCTTGCCCAAAGAGTTGGTCCGGGCACAGGCGCAGCAACATACACAGAACAGGCTGACTTGAATCTTGCTCTTAATGCAGGGCATGGTGAATTTCCCCGCATTGTTCTTGCCCCAGGAGACCCTCTTGAATGCCAGGAATTAACCTCTCAGGCATTTTACTTCTCGCAAAAATACAGAGTACCTGCGTTAATTCTTTCAGACAAGCATCTCGCAGAGAGCCTCTACACAATAAAAAACAAACCAGTCATAACAAAATCCCAAAAATGCATTTCGCTGAAGAGATTCAATAGTTACAATCATGACGAGAGCGGAACAGCCGCAGACAACGCGCCAGCAATCGCAAAAAGCGCAGAATCGCGAATAAAAAAGGCAGAAGAAATTAAAAAAGAAGCCAGGAAATTCAAGCCATTCAAGCTCTATGGAAAATCAGGCAGTAAAAACCTTGTTTTGTTCTGGGGCTCAACAAAAGGCGCCGTTCTTGATGCATGCAAAGACATTGATGTCAAAGCTCTCCAGATTTTATACATGGAGCCTTTCCCAGAAGAGATAAAATCCGAGTTATTGAAGGCAAAAAACCTCCTAATCGTGGAAAATAACTCAACATCCCAGCTCGCCCAACTCATTGCAAGCAAAACCTGCATCCACATAAACAAGGAGAATAAGATTCTAAAATACAACGGGCGTCCTTTCTTGACAGACGAATTAAGAATGGAAATCGAAAAGAGGATACGATGAAGCTAGAAACTAAAAGACTGATATTAAGGCCAGTAACTGCAAAAGATGCAAAAGACTTGGCAGAAAGCCTGAACAATTTAAACATATCAAAATGGATTGTTCCAATGCCTTACCCTTACAAATTAAAAGACGCGAAATATTGGATCAACAAACAATTAAAGGAGCATAAAGAAAAAGAAAGAACAGATTATACATTCGTGATAGAACTGAAGCCAAATAAAAGATTAATTGGGGCTGTTGGAATATTCGGATTTGATAGCAAGAAAGTCAAGGGAGAATTAGGATACTGGCTTGACCAAAATCACTGGCAGAAAGGCATCATGTCAGAAGCTGTTGAGGCAGTTATTAGCTTCGGATTTAACAAGCTAAAATTAAAGAAAATACTCATACCTGCTTTTGCAGGCAATCCAGGCTCGAATGCAATCGCAAAGAAATTTGGTTTCACTATTGAGGGAAAGATGAGACAGCATGCCCATTGCAAGGCTACAGGAAAAATACACGATGAGAATATCTGGGGATTATTAAGAAGTGAATGGAGGAAAAACTAAAATGCCAGACATATCAACAAACGCAAAACCCACATGGTGCCCCGGATGCTTCAACTTCCAGATACTTGCGGGCGTAAAAAATGCGCTGTCAAGGAAGATATCCACACACAATGCAAAGAAAGAGGATTTTGCTCTTGTGTCAGGAATAGGATGCCACGCGAAAATCTTTGATTACATTAATCTTAATGGTGTAAATACTCTTCACGGGAGGGTTTTGCCAACATGCCTCGGGATTAAAGTCGGAAATCCAAATCTTGAAGTAATCGGATTTTCAGGAGATGGGGACGCATATGCAGAGGGAATGGAGCACCTTATCCACGCCGCGCGTTATAATGCAGACATAAAGTATATTGTGCACAATAATCAGGTTTTTGCATTGACTGTCGGACAGCCAACACCAACAACAGAATTGGGATACAAAGACAAGACAAATCCCCTCGGAGTTAAGCTTATGCCAATAAATCCAATCAAGATGATGCTGAACGCAGGCGCATCGTTCGTAGCCCGTGTTTTTGCTGATGCAAAGCAAGTTGAGTGGGTTCTTGAAGAAGCCCTCGAGCATAAAGGATTTGCGTTCATTGAGGTAATCCAGCCGTGTATTATATTTCACCCTGACATTGGCGTTAAAGAAAAGACATACATGCTCCAGGAGAACAGGCATTTCAAAGAAAATCTCGGAGACGCGTTGAAAAAAGCAGAGGAATTTGATTACAATACCATCAATAAAATACCTCTTGGCATTTTTTACCAGAAAGAAAGAGAGACATTTGAAGAAAAATGGCCTCAATTGAAGAGCCTTATTGGCAGGAAAGCGTCCTGGAAAGACATAAAAAGATAAAAGTCCAACAAGAAACATGAAAATCAGCATAGACAAGAAGAAGTGCATCGGTTGCGGAGCATGCTGCGCCTGCTGTCCTGAAGTCTTCGAGATGAAAAATGGCAAGGCAAATGCAAAAACAAAGGAGTCCAATGCTCCCTGCGTGAAAGCAGCCGCAGAAGGGTGCCCTGTAAACGCTATTTCTCTGAAATAACATAGTTTTATAAAGCGATAAAATCTGCATAAATCAGAACGCACAAGGGTAAATCCAAGTGGGTTAAACAATAGGAGGAAATAGCAATGGAAGGACGAAGATTTGGCGGCGGCTTTAACAGAGGACCTAGAAGGGACTTTGGGCCACGAGAAATGCATAAAGCAGTTTGTTCCGAGTGCAAGAAGGAATGCGAAGTTCCCTTTAAGCCACGAGAAGACAAGCCAGTTTACTGCAAAGAGTGCTTCATGAAGAAGAAGCAGGCATTTCAATAATATCGCAAGATAATATTGTAACCCGATTTTATTTTTTATTTTTAACATTTTCAAAGACTTTTTATATCTGAATTACCCCCTCAGCTTATAGCAAAGGGGCAATATGTCAAACAACTCAGAAATAGCTGCGATTTTCTATGAAATAGCTGAGATTCTCGAAATGCAGGGTGTTCCCTGGAAACCAAGGGCATATCAGCAGGCAGCCCAGTCCATTGAGGCCCTAAGAAAGGATGTCTCCGGGATTTACAGCTCTGGCGGTTTAAAGGCGCTGGAAGCAATCCCGAATGTCGGCAAAGCCCTCGCAAAAAAGATAGAAGAATACATCAAATCAAAGAAAATAAACGAGCATCAAAAACTCCTGAGCACGCTTCCGAAACACACTCTTGAACTGATGCGCATTCCTGGCTTGGGAGCAAAAAGAATCCATAAATTAAGCTCCGCGCTTGGAATAAACACTGTTAAAGACTTGAAAAAAGCAGCAAAATCCCACAAAATAGCAAAACTCGAAGGTTTTGGCTCCAGATTAGAGAAAGATATTCTCGAAGCAATTGAGATTTCCAAAGAATCAGCAGACAGAATCTCCCTTAAAGAAGCTCAAAAGCAGGCAAACTCAGTAATCTTCGGATTGAAAAAGAAGAATGTTGTGCAAAAGATAGAAGTCGCAGGCTCAATAAGAAGAAAACGCGCATTTGTGAAGGACATAGACATAATCGCAACATCAAACAATCCTGAGAAAGCAATAGCTGAGTTTACAAAATTAAAAGACATAAAGAATGTTCTCAGCAAAGGACCCACAAAAGCAATGGTTGTTCTGCAGTCCGGAACGCAGGCGGATTTGCGCGTCTTAAAACCAGAAAGCTGGGGCGCAGGATTGTATTATTTCACAGGGAGCAAGAACTATGATATTTCTGTAAGGAAAATAGCAATAAAAAAAGGATACAAGCTGAATGAATACGGATTATTTGACAAGAAAACCGGCAAGCTTGTTGCAGGAAAAACAGAAAGAGAAATAACGGATAAATTGGGGATAAAGCTTCCAAAACCCGAGGACAGGGACATCTGAGATTATCCGAAATACAATTCCCTGTGAAGATAAGGCACAAGTGCCATCTCAACAGCCTGCATAGCTTGTTTTGTCCTGTCAATTCTCCCATTGGTTAATACTCCTATGATTCCTTCTTCTCTCCCAAGTTTCTGCTTGTCAGTTAATCCAAGCTCAAGAACCGCCTGATTCATATCATATCCTTTTTCAAGTATTAATCTTACAATCTTTCTCGGGACTTCAAAAGCAGAAGAATGTCCTGTATAAAATCTCTCGCCGTCATAAATCGCGCATTCAGCTCTCTCCAGGTATCCGCTTGAGCACGACTCAACAGGGAATATTCCGTTTTCAATGCCAACTGCAAGAAAATATTTTCCTGCACCGAAAGCATTCCTTGCACGGGTCTGCGCGCCAGTCGCTATCTCATCAAGGGATTTGGGTTGTTCTGAAACCCCTGTTTTGACCCTTACTTGTTCAAATCGGTGAGCCATCACCCCAAGACGCTCCATGAATATGCCGCTTACTGCTCTGAATTTTACATTATTCCCTGAAGCAACTGCAATTTGCTCTCTTTTCATAAAAATCTCTGAAAAAATCAGTTTATAAGAATTATTGTCTTTCGTTTATTGCGCAGTCAGTCCGCCGTCAACAGCAAGCGCCTGCCCGGTTATAAAAGAGGATTCGTCGCTTGCAAGGAAAAGAACAGCATTTGCAATCTCTTCAGGCTTTGCCATTCTTCCCATTGGGTGCATCTTTGCCAAATCCTCAAAAGTTTTCTCGGGATTAGGTGATTTTGCCACAAACCTCTCAACCATCGGAGTCATTGTAGCCCCAGGGCACACACAATTCACGCGAACACCGCTTTTCGCGAAATCAAGAGCAACCTGTTTTGTAAGAAGAACAACTCCTCCTTTTGATGCGCAGTATGCAGCCAGTCCCGGAGAACCAACAAGACCTGCAATTGAAGCTGTGTTAATTATTGAACCGCCCCCCTGTTTTATCAGGTGAGGAATAACGTGCTTGCATCCGAAGAAAACACCTTTCAAATTAACATTAAGCACACTGTTCAGCTCTTCTTCTGTTGTTTCTGTAACTGTCTTCTGCAATTCAATCCCAGCATTATTGAAAAGTATGTCAATCCTGCCATAAAGTCTTATCGCAAAGTCAATAAGATTCTTTATTTCAGCTTCTTTTGAGACATCTGCACGGATAAATGCTGCTTTCCCTCCGGATTTCTTTATTAAATCAACAACCTCTCTGCCCAATTCCAAATCTCTCCCGGAAATTACTACTTTTGCGCCCTCTTTCGCGAGCAAAATAGCAGTCGCCTTCCCGATTCCGGAATTTCCGCCAGTTATAACCGCAACCTTGTTCAGCAATCTCATATTATCTCGCTAATTCAGCACGGCAAAGTGCATCTGCCGCAGCATTCCTCCCACTTTCTTCCTGAATGGCACCCGCAAACAAGCTTGCACTGCTCTTTTTTTGACATCTTTTTGACTTTTGGCGCGTGTCTTTTCACCTTTGGCTTCTTAGCCCTCTTTTTCATAGCCTTCATAAGACTGCCAAATATATAACCCTTTCCCCGCTTCGAGAATATGGTTAAAAGGCAGTTTTAAGGCTTATGGGCAAGTTATAAGCAGGTTTTAACTAAAATTGTATGCCTTCTTCAGCCTCAGCATCCCTTGAATATTTGACTGACTTTATCTCATTGGCAAAATCAGCTCTCTTTATCAGAGACTTTGGCATTTTTCTGCCAGTTATTACAACAGATGTCTCTTTCGGCACATTCTTCAGCAGGCAAAGTGCCTCTTTTTCACTGACAAGCCCCAGATTAACAGCTAATCCAAGTTCATCCAATATCAGCAGATGAGGCTTTTCCTTCAGAATGCAGTCTGCTTTGAACATTCCCTCAAGAGCATACTCCCTGTCAAGCCTCTCAATTTCATGCGCAACGAATTTTTTCTTCCCATAAACCGGTTTTTTCTTGGAAATCTTCAGCCAGACAGGTCTTCCAAACTGATAAACCTCATAATTTGGCTTCAATTTCTTCTGAATAAGATATTCTCCTGTATTTTTCCAGAATTTCATGAACTGAATAACAACAACCCGCCTGTTATGCCCAAGAGAGCGCATCGCTAAACCTAATGCGCTTGTTGTTTTGCCTGCTCCTTCTCCCATCAGCAGATATATTTTTCCCATTTTCCCTCTTTTTATTTAAAGTGTGCAAACCTTTCCTATGCAGGTTCCGCCAGCATATTCACTGCTTGCTCTTGAGTATTTCCTGCCTTCTCCAAGATATAAAACTTGCTCTTTCTTGCTCCCATAGCGGTAGACAGTTATGCCCTTGCATCCTAGTTTGTGCGCAAGCAGATATGCTTTCTTCACATCATTCCCAGTTGTTCTGTTATCAAGATTTATTGTCTTGCTCACAGCATTGTCAGTATGTTTCTGGAAACCTGCCTGGATAGCAATATGCTGCTTGTAGTCTATTTCTAAAGCTGTCTTGAATAATTTCTTTATCTTCTCCGGAACTCTTGAATTCTTTAAATCTCCTGTTTTTGCAATTGAGTCTATCAGCTTTTCTGAGTAAATTCCTTCCTTCAACAAAGTCTTCTCAAGAACTTTGTTTGTCTCAAACAAATGCTTCCCGGAAAGGACTTCGCGCACATACGCCAGCGCAAATAGCGGCTCAATTCCCGAGGAACAGCCCGCGATAATGGAAATTGTCCCTGTTGGAGCAATTGTAGTGCATGCGCAGTTTCTCATGCTCTTTGTATTTCCAGCCCAGATAGACTTCTCGAAATTCGGGAAATTTCCTTTTTCTTTTCCAAGAGCCTGCGAAGCATTGTGCGCTTCTTTGTTTACAAAAGCCATGAGCTCTTCTGCTGTTTTTACAGCTTCCTTTGAATCATAGGGTATCCCCAGCATTATCAGCATGTCTGCAAAGCCCATAACACCCAAACCAATTCTCCTGTTGTTTCTTGCCGCCCTTTCAAGCTCAATGAATGGATATTTGTTAACTTCAATCACATCGTCGAGGAATCTGACAGAATCGTGAACAATTTTCTTCAGCTTGCTCCAGTCAATCTTTGCGTTTTCAACAATTTTGGTCAGATTAATGCTTCCCAGATTGCAGGATTCATATGGAAAAAGCGGGACTTCGCCGCATGGATTTGTTGCTTCAAGTTTCCCCAGGTCAGGCAATTGATTCTTCCTGTTTATTTCATCAAGAAAAATCAAGCCAGGGTCTCCAGTCATCCAGGCAGACTCGCAAATCGCATCAAAAACAGCTCTTGCATTTATCTTTCTCGCAACTCTCCCTGTTCTTGGATTAATCAGGCCATATTCCTCATTATTTTCAGCAGCCCTTAAAAACTCGTCATTCACTCCAACGCTGATATTGAAATTGCTCAATTGCTTTTCTTTCTGCTTGGAAGTTATGAACTCGGGAATATCCGGATGATTGACATTCAGTATCCCCATGTTTGCGCCTCTTCTCTTGCCTCCCTGCCTGATAACTTCAGTTGCAGCATCAAATATTCTCATGAATGAAACAGGTCCTGATGCAATTCCCTTAGTGCTCCTTACAATCTCCCCTCTCGGGCGCAGATGCGAAAAAGAGAATCCTGTCCCCCCGCCCGACTGCTGTATCATCGCCATATACTTCAGGCTGTCAAATATTTTTCCCAGATCATCCTCAACAGGAAGCACAAAGCATGCGCTCAACTGCCCGAGCTTGGTGCCAGCATTCATCAAAGTCGGAGAATTGGGCAGGAATTCAAGATTTCTCATCATTTCAAAGAACCTCTTCTCCCATGCTTTCTTGTTATTCCCCTCGCTCAGGGAAACAGACTTCGCAACTCTCTCGAACATCTCTGTCGGGGTCTCAATTATTCTGCCATGCTCATCCTTCAGCAGATATCTTTCCTGCAGAACCCGGATAGCATTTATATCAAATTTCAGGTCATCCCGTATTCCAAAGAACTTCTTTAGCTCTCGGGCATGCGTTCTAGCTCTTCTGTAAAGCATGTATGCTTTTGCTGTCCTTTCAAGCTTTGATTTTGACAAAACCTCCTCAACAATATCCTGTATTTCTTCAATATGGGGTATTCCCTGATAGAAACTCCCCTCTCTTGCATTAATCTCAGAAACAATTTCGTCAGTTAATCTCCTTGAATCGCCAATATTCAGCTCAGAAACAACCCTCATGGCTTTTTCTATCGCACTTTGAATTTTGCCAGAGTCAAACGCTTCGATTTTAGCTGTCCTTTTCCTTACTTTTTTAATCATCTTGCCCCTTATAGACGATAAAATCACGCTTGGTTTCATTAAAAACCTTTTTATTTGCCGGATATTAACTACCCGAAGAGAATAAAAATGAGCATATTGTATTTAAAAATCACAGATATCAGATTAGATTATGGCAACGCCAATTTTTCTTGATGCCTGGAGGAAATCAGCACAAGCACGCGAGATTCCGGAAGAGGGATATAACCCGGATGTAAAAGTCGTTGGCGATGCAACAGGAAAATCCAGCTTTACCTTTGGGATAATTCACAATCCATACAGATACAACCGCCCAAGGGAATCCGGCGGTTTAGCATGCCCGCTTTGTGATGTTGTCCGCGAAGTAGAGCAAAACCCAGAGCTTGACTTGGCAACAATCCCCATAGACAAACATTTTGCAGTTGTTGCAAACAAATATCCGACTGTCGAAGGGCATGCCCTCGCAATACACCGCGGAACCGGCGATAACGAAGCGCCAATGTTCACAACTGCCTCGCTTGGCAAACTCGAAGAATACCTTGCAGATGTTGCATTATTTTCAACACTAAACGGATTGCAGGCACTCCATAATGGCGCCAAAGCAGGCGCCACAATCCCATGGCACGAGCACTGGAATCTTCTTAACGCCGAGACGCTGTATGACTGCGTGGGGAGGGATTATGGCATAGATGCCTCGCCAACAACAGATGTCGGATATGGGGTTTCTATGCTTGCAGACTACCCCTTTGCCCATATTATTTTCAATCAATTGCATTCCGAAAGAGTCTCTGGATTGCTGAAAAACATGCAATCAGGCATAGGCAGCAGATACAAATGCGGGTTTGTCCCCCACGTGCTATGTTATGCTTCTCCTGGTTCAATGATTGTTCCTCTAAAAGTCTCTCAGGAAAAAGGCATGGGTGCAGGAGACATTGCAGGGCATATAACATGCAAAACCGAAGAAGAATTCCATGCCCTTGATTATGATGCCTGCATCAGGAAATTAGGCGAAATTCTCTACAAAAAAGAAGAACTTGATATGACTGCTTTCTTAGAATAAATAAAGACGATTTTCGATTCACCTTCATCTTTTGGTTTCTCGCACCGACTGCGAACCAAAATCTTTTGGTGAACGAAAACGCCAACGCCCAGAATCGAACTGGGAAATCCCGAAGGAAACCTGATATCTCGAATCTTGTTATGTACTCGAGTCAGGCGGAGTACCATTGTCCCACGTTGGCTTGAATATTCAAAGAGAACAAGGTTTTTAAGTTTTGATTTCTCACTCAATTCATGAATGGGGCGGTATTATATTCAATTTTAAGCGTATTAATAATAAGCTTAATCTCTTTTGTCGGACTGCTCTTTATAGGCATAAGGCAGGACAAACTAAAAAAGATTCTTATATACCTGATTAGCTTCTCTGCAGGCGCACTGCTCGGAGACGCATTCATCCACCTTCTTCCTGAAACAATTTCTAATGGTTTCACAACAACATATGCATTATTCATACTTCTGGGAATTTTAATCTTCTTTGGATTGGAGAAGATAGTCAAATGGCAGCACTGCCATATGCCGGTAAACAAACAGCACGTTCACTCCCTGGCGTATATGAATATCATTGGAGACAGCCTTCATAACTTCCTCGACGGCATAATCATAGCTGCAAGCTATTTAATAAACCTCCAGGCAGGAATAGCAACAACAATTGCGGTTCTCTTCCACGAATTGCCTCAAGAGATAGGAGATTTTGGAGTTCTGATTTACAGTGGACTCAAGAAAAAGAAAGCGCTTATCGTTAACTTCTTAACCGCGCTTACAGCTGTTCTCGGAGCAGCAATAACCCTCCTTCTTCAGAACAGCATAGAAAACCTAAACATCTATCTTACGCTTATAGCAATCGGAGGATTCATCTACATAGCAAGTTCAGACCTCATTCCAGAACTCCATAAAGAAACAAAAATCAGCATCTCAATCATGCAAATAGTCGCATTCATCCTCGGGGTTCTTGTAATGATTGCGCTTCTGGCACTGGGATAAACAAGAATTCGATTCCCGACGATTTTTTATTTGCCTTGGACTATTTCTGACTCGCTCTTGCTTATAAGATTATTTTTCGATTCACCTTCATCTTTTGGTTTCTCGCACCGACTGCGAACCAAAATCTTTTGGTGAACGAAAACGCCCGGGGCAGGATTACTTCAACTTGTGAGAGTTGAAGTTCCCACGGAGCTCGGCTCTGTGAGGACTTCGAATCCTGCACGAACGCCCAGGGCAGGATTCGAACCTGCGAATCGCTTGCGCGAAACAAGTTCTCCAAACTTGCGGAGTAACCACTGTCCCACCTGGGCATATCAATACTCCACTAAAATCAATTATAAACCTAACTATTCCCCCGCATATTTGTTTAAAAAGAGTATTTTCATATCTTGGAAATGGCAAATAGAAAGGGAGATATTGAACGGGAAATCAGCGATTTCCAGGCAATTCTGAAGGAATTAAGCAAGGAAAGTGAAAGAGAAGTAAGGGGGGCTGTTGGAAGAAAGAACTTTCTGGCACTGCAGGTATTTGCATTCGAATATGCCTGCAAAATGGCAGAAGCACTCGGGATATACCAAAAGAGAGGGGAGAATAAGGAAAGAGCCCAGTTTCTTCAGATGTGCAATTGCTACAGAAGATTTGTCATAGACGAAGTGCATGAAAGTTTGCGCTCCTCGAAAGAAAGATACTGCAATAAGAAGATTATTCTTCCTTCAAATGGCGAACTGGACGAGATTGTAGAAAAAGAGTATATACAAGGCAAGAAGATTAATTTTGTACTGGCTCACGGCTCCTTAGTTTATGTCTCTAGTGAAGAGGATGAGGGGGCAGAAACCACCTAATTATCTAATCGTAGAGAACACTTCTCAGGCTCTGTTCAAGTTCCTTCAGTCGTATTTCAGATATCCTAAGATGCCTCAGTTTCACTCTGGCTTCCTTGAATAATTCATCAGTAAGAGAATCGGGCTCATCATATCCCCTCGCATAAACTACTTCGACTATCCCATTGCCTACAATCTCTTTCGCGCATGCAGAACAAGGGTACCTTATTGTATAAATTGTTGTTCCCTTTAGGTCTTCCCGGGCAATCTGGTCCATGGCATTTTTCTCAGCATGAGCTCCTCTGCAAGTTCCTGTTCCCTTTGTCTCGAACGGAATTCTATACTCCTCCTTCCTGCATCCCCTCTCAAGACAATTCTCTATATTTTGAGGAGCGCCGTTATATCCGGAGGCAATCAGTCTCTTGTCCTTTACAATGCCTGCGCCAGCTTTAATGTGCAGACAGCTGGAACGCGACGCCGCAAGCGCAGCCGCAAGCATAAATGATTCGTCCCATGAAGGTCTTCTTATTTTTCTAGCCATTTTTAGAATTATCCCGCGTCTTTCAGAACTTCGTCCAGTTTTCTTAAGCATCTCGCAATCTTATCGCATCCTTTCTCGCGATATTGCGCTATTCTTGGAGATTCAGACTTATCAGTATTATGGTATATTCTTAGCACTTCATTTACATCTTCAAATTTGCCGCAATAAACTACTGTCTCATCCTGCAAGGGTTTTACAAAGTCGTAATGCTTGCACG
>JALOQH010000052.1 GCA_025453475.1 archaeon
TATCGCGGTAAACGTGACTGCAAATGATTCTGCGCTTGCAACTGTGAACATCTCGCTTTACAATTCAACAGGGCTTGTGAACAACACGGGCGCTATTTCTTCGCCACTTTTTGTTAACTTTACCGGCTTGAGAAACGGGATTTATTATTTCAATGCAACTGCGTGTGATTATTCGGGAAATTGCAATTACACAGAAACAAGGATGATTAATATCACAATTGACAGAGCTGTTTTATTCTATGATGACTTTGAATCTGCTGTTTTGAGCAGCAACTGGACTCTGAACGCCACTGGCGCAATTGCCAAGAACTGGACATCTTCAACGTTAGATCCTTACGAGGGCGCAAGGCATGCTGAATCAAATCCCCTTAGCACATCTGAGCCTGCTTCTACAATGGAGGCGAGCGTAAGCACTTATGGCTACAAATTCATTGAGTTCTCGTATTACCGGAAATTGATTGAAGGGATTGTCAACGGCACGGTGCGAATGCACTTATCTTTACATGAATTTCTCGCTTCCTGCGAACGCATGGGATAATCCCGAATTTAAGATAAGATTCGAATGCACTGCCGGAGCAGGCGCAGAGTACTGCAGGGTTGATAACGTGGTTGTGAATGCGACAAAGATAAAGAGGGATAGCAAGCCAACAACTCTTTTGGTTGAACCGCCAGCCGAATATTACAACACAAATATAACTCCTGTAACTGTGAGCTTTAATTGTTCAGCGACTGACGATATTAATCTAAGAAATATCTCATTGTACATTACTAACGAATCAAATAGCTCTTTCTTGTTCAATCAAAGCACCAATATCTCTGGGAAATTGAACAGTTCCATATTCAACTTAAGCTTTGAAAATGGCAACTATACCTGGAATTGCCTGGCTTGCGATAATGCATCGCAATGCGCTTACGCCCCGCAAAATAGAAGCTTCAGGATAAATTATGATTCAAGTGTGCCATTCGTGACTCTTGTTTCTCCGGAGAATGATTACGAGACAAGCAATATAAGCGTTGACTTCCTCTGCAACTTTACGGATGTTTCTGGATTGAAAAATGTGACATTCTACTGGGATTACAGCGGAACATTTGCTGCCAACGAAACAATAAATGTTACCGGGCTTGCAAATTCCAGTTACTTCAACAGGACAAATCTGGCTCTCGAAAAAACCATTGTCTGGAATTGTTACGCGTGCAACATCAACAACAAGTGCGCATATTCTTTCTCGAATCACAGCGTTGTGATAACTTCGCTTGCAGACAAGACAAAACTGTTGTACGAAAATTTTGAATCTGGGAGTTTTGCAACGAATAAATGGACTCTTAATTCAACAATTGCTGTGAATGCGAAGAATTGGACAATAATCACGACAGACCCTTATCAGGGAGTGTATCATGCTGAAGCAAATCCAACAAACATCATTGAGCCTGCTGCTGTAATGGAAGTCAATGCTTCTACAGAAGGATATACGAATCTTACTTTTGTTTATTACAGGAAGCTTATTGAATTTGACCCTTCTGATGAATTTCAGGTCAAGTGGTGGAATGGGACAAACTGGACAATTTTGGAGAATACTCCAGATACTGTAAACGACTTGGATTATTACAGAAAGAATTTCACACTTCCTGTTTTGGCAGAGAACAATCCTGATTTCAAGATAAGATTTGAGTGCACTGCGGGCGCCACCAATGAGTACTGCAGGGTTGATGAGATTTCCTTAAGGGCAGATTATCTTCCTGTCGAGCCAAATATCAGCAGGATTTATCCGACAGCAACTGTGAATCTTAATGAGGGGCCTTCACTTACAGGGGTTGTTGTTAACTTCAGCGTTTATGATTCAAATTTGGCTGCAAATTTGAATGATGCTAGTGCGAGAGTTAACTTCACGCGGAGCGGAGAAGCGCTGAGGGAGAATCTGAGCTGCATTTCAACACAAAAAGCAGGAAGAAACGCGAATTATTCATGCATTGTGCCGATGTACTGGTTTGATTCTGCAGGAGAGTGGAATGCAACTGTTTCCATAACAGATAATGATGGAAAGACACATTCGGCTGTTATAAACTTCAGCGTGAATGCTCTTACTGGTTTTGTGGTTGATTCAAGCATCGGCGGATGGGGCAACATGACTGCTGATGAAACAAACAAGACATTCAGCGGGTATATAACTTTGAACAACACGGGAAACCAGAATATCTCTCTTGGGAATGTCCAGGTTAATGCGACTGATTTGGTTGGGGAAGAGGAGAGCTTATACAGGATTTACGCAAATAACTTTTCAATTGGAGTAATCTCTGGGGGTGAATGCGGAGGAACTTCCCTGAATAAGTCAGGTTTTGTTTCTATATCTGGCTCTTTATTGCCGCGCGGGAATTACACTGTTAACGACGGGGAAACCGGGCAGGAAAGACTTTATCTTTGCATCAGAGAGCTTGGAGGAGAGCTCAGAACCCAGGCATATTCGACAGCTGCAGAAGGATCTTGGACAATAAAGATACTGCTTGTTGTGTTCACCGCCGCGGGCGCTGCTGGAGCGAGAAAGAGAAAGAAGAGCAGGAAACTTCTTGGAGAGCTCGAAAAGATAGAGAAAGAGCTGAGAAAGAGCAATCTTCTGGAGAGAGCAGAGACAATAAAGACAGCTATCAGCGAGATTCAGGAGAAGATTTCTCTTGAAGGAAGGGGGGTTGTTGAAGCAAGAGTAATACCAATAACAATCTTCTCGAGAGAAGTTGGAGCTCTTGAAGTGCTTGTAAGATATTTGAAGGAGAATGTTGGAATGACCTATCATGAGATTGCAATCGAGCTGTCAAGAGATGACAGGACTGTCTGGACAGCGCACCACAAGGCTGTTGAGAAGAGCAAGGAACAGATAAGGGCGAGGGAAACCAAGATTTATGTGCCTCTTGAGATATTCAAGGACAGGAACAAGACTGTTTTGGAGGCGACAATTGTTTATCTGAGAGAGAAGGGAATGAGATTTAATGAGATTGCAGAGCTTGTGGACAGGGACCAAAGGAACGTGTGGACAATCTATTCGAGGGCAACGAAGAAATGAAGTTATATCACGGTTCTCCGAAGAAATTGAAGGTTATCAGACCCAGATTAGCAAGGGGCATGAATAAGTTTGAGAACCAGAAAGCAGTTTTTCTATGCAAGTCATTTAATCATGCTGCGCTTTACGCTATTGGGAAGACTCTGAAGGGAAAAACTATCTTTGCTGTTGCGCCAAGAAGATTGATTATTGTCGGGAATTATAAACCCAAACAGGGCTATGTTTATGAGGTTGAGGCTGAGAGATACATTCGAGGCGCAAGGGGGCAGTATGCTGTTAAAGGCATGCTAATTCCTGCAAGAACATTCCTTATTAACCCAAAGAGCTACAGAAAGAGCATAATCCATGTAGAGAACAAGGGAGAATTACTAAAGAGATTATAATTTCTTAATATACAAATCATTATAAATTAAAATAATGACTCATTTTATGAATAGGCAGAGATTTGAGAAATATTCTACATATGCTACTTTCGGAGGCGCTTTTATTGGGCTTTTAGCAGGAAGCGTTGCGGGAGGATATGCAACAGATGCTCTCGAGATGCCCCAGTATGTTCAGTATCTTTCTTCTCTTGCCGGCGCAGCAGCTGGCGGCACTGGAGCACTATTCGGAGGGCATTATTTCTTCAAAGGGCTTGAGAGAATAATCTTCAGAAGCAGGAAAAAAGAAAATAAAGAAAAAGAATAAATCCTAAGGAACTAATAGTTCCTTGATGTTCAACCTCCTTATAATCAAATAAGAAAAAACACAAAAATAAAAATATCTATATTGTTTATTTAGTCTTCAGATAGCTTGCCGATAAGAATGCTTCTTTCAGGGCTTCCGCGCTTTCTTGCCAGATTCCTTGATACTTCTATAAGCTCGCTGTAAAGTCCTCTTGCGGTAACTTCGCCGAATCCAAGGTCTTTCATAACAGCCATGTAGTCGTTTTCTGCAAGCCTGCAACCTTCGTTTACGCCAAAGTAGAGATGCTCTTCTTTTTGCAGTCTCTTTTCAGCAATTATCCCCTGTAGAACTTTTCCGTGCGATGGATATTGCTCACCGAAATCTGAAATTGCTTCTTTCAGGGTTCTTGCTTTCATCCTGTCTTCGCTTTCTACGCGGGCATAGACTCTTTCCCCAACATAT
>JALOQH010000008.1 GCA_025453475.1 archaeon
CCGCCGATGACGACGGTCTCTTTATCCGTCAATTCTATGCACATTCAACATTGACCCTGCCTCGCACATAGAAAAAGGTGAAAAAATAGAAAAGAATGCAATTGAATCTCCAAATCATGAGTTTTTCAAAAATACCGACGGCATTTTGCCAGAAATAATAAAGAGGCTTCATATTTCAAGGGAAAAAGCAAAGAAGGAGAAGCGCGAGCTTGCAAGTTATGCTATAAAAACAATAATGAACTCGTTCTGGGGAGTTTTGGCATCGCCTAATTGCAGATATTTCAATCTCGGCATGGGAAATGCAATCACCGGATTTGCAAGATGGATAATACAAACAACTGCCCAGGAAGTTGAAAAAAAGGGCTACAAAGTAATTTATCAGGACACAGACTCAACATTCATAGAGACAAAACTCGACAAGGAAAAAGCAAATGAGCTTGGAAAAGACATAGAAAACCACATCAATCACTTCTATCGCGATTATATTAAGGAAAAATTCAGCAGGCATTCCTATCTCGAGCTCCAGTTTGACAAGCAGTTCATCTCAATGATAATTCCTGCTACCCGCAGTTCTTTGAAGAAAGCGAAAGATGCTGAAGAAACAGAATCGGGAAGTGGAGAGAAAGAGGAAAAGGCAGCAAAGAAGAGATATGCCGGATTAGTGGAAAAAAACGGGAAAGAGGAGCTTGAAATTACCGGCATGGAGGCAATAAGAGGGGACTGGACAGAAGCTGCCCGCGAGTTCCAGAAAGAAATTCTAATGAAACTCTTCCACAAAGAGCCCCTTGAGCAGTTCATCAAGGCATATATCAAGAGAATAGAGAGCGGGAAGCTTGATTCCCAGCTCGTTTACCGCAAATCTTTGAGAAAACCATTAGAAGAATATACAAAAACAACTCCGCCCCATGTAAAAGCAGCAAGGCTCCTCGACAGCATAGAATCAAGCATAATTGAATATTACATAACAGAAGCAGGCCCAGAGCCCCTGCAGAAGCTAAAGCATAAGCTCGATTACAAGCATTATATTGACAAGCAAATCGCCCCCATAGCCAACCAAATTCTGGCGCTTCTCGGCAAATCCCTTGAAGACATTAAAGAAACATCAAAGCAAAAGAAGTTGTTCTAATACTATCTTCTGCTCAGGTAAATATACCCTGCAATCAGCCCAAGTGCGAAAAGGCAGAACCCAAAGACACCAGATACTTTCTGGGCTGTTTCTCCAATAACCTTCCCTGTCATAATCGGAGCCATTAGAATAAATGCGCCGCCAATCATCAGAATAATTACTGTAGTGGCGGCAGCATGCGCATATCTCTTTGTTGTGGCGCGTTCTTTTCTTTCCTGCAGGGTTTTCTCAATGCCATACATCTTGTCAGACTTATCTTTCATTGCCCTCAGAAAGTTTTCATCAATCTTATACCCTGCTTTTTCCGCAATCTTAAGAACTCCGGCGCTATAGCCATAATATTTCCCCGCATCGCCAAATCTTCCTATTCGTGCAGCTATCTTCCCCGCAGATTTCGCAAGATGGGCGCTCTCCTGCATAGCCCGGTAATCTCCAGAGCCAATGCGATTGGAATAAGACTCGAGCATGTATCTTATTCTGTCAAGATTCTCCTTATCATGCTCTCTAGAATTCTCGCGCCCCATATTTACTTCGTGCCAAGCGTTGCAATCTTCTTTTCAGAAGCTATTGATGGCTGGATGGTAGTATACTTTTTCACAAGCATCATTCTTCTCCAAAGCACCACAATCACGACAACCATTGCAATTATTATAACAAGAACGATTATCCCAACAACTACCAGCGCTGTTGACAAGCCTTCTTCAGGCTCTGCTGTTTCCTCTGCACTCGTCGTGGTAACCTCTGGTTCTGCTGCAGGCTGAGTTATCGCTGGAGCTACTACAACCTGAGGCACTGGGGCAGTTGTTGTATTCGTTGTCCTAATCAGATTCGTGCTCCCGCCGCCTCCTCCGCCGCCACCGCCAGATGAAACATAAATAGTCTGTGTCTCAACAATAGTGATTGTAGTGGCATTGGTGTATTCAAGAACACCAGAATGCCTTAATCCCGAGACAACGAAAGTATTTCCTTCAACAGCACACTCGTAATCTCCAATCTTCCCTGGGCACATTACAACTGTCTCATTCTCGCCGTCGCATTCAGGGGAAATCTCGCTGATATTCTCTATCTCTGCATCCTTTATGCAGACAGAGTTTGAATTATACTCGAGCTTGTCCATATATGCGGTCTTTGTCTCTCCCTCGCTCAAATTAATGCCCGAAAGGATAGTATATCCTTTAAGAGCTTCATCTGACTGGGTCTTTATAATCAGATTTGCCATGTATCTGTTAACAACCTCGACATCGCTCATGTTTGCGCATCTAACCTTAATCCTCTTGCCCTCTCCCTTGTTCGGCTTTATTATGCAATACTCTCCATCCTTCTGTATTGTCTTGCAGTCAGCCACGCAATTATCTCCGTTTTCTCCGCCTTCTTCATTGCATATGCCGTCACCGCACCTTCCATCTCCCCTTACACAGGCGCCATTAACACATCCATCTGCGCAGGTATACAGCCTGCTCCCAAGCCAGTCAGTATCTCCGCATGTCATCTCAAGAAGAGTTACATTATCAGCCAGGCATCTGTCTTCTGCACCTGCTTGCGTGAATGTCACGCTGTTATTCTCATTCCCCTCAGAAACAAATACAATCGAGCTTATCCTAAATACTGCACCCTCTATTGCAAAATTGCCGTTAAGAGTAAGATTTGCCTGAAGCAGCTCTCCGGTTGTCTCATCAGGATATGTCAAAATCGCCTCTGTTGCAGATGAAACAACAACTGTCGCTTCTTTAGCGCCACCCTCATTTATGACAAAAGAAGATTCTCTAAAGCCTTCTACAAATCCTTTTGCAAATGCCTCTAATCCTCCGTCAGAATCTTCGCAGACTTCCTTCATGTCTGTCTGGTTGCATACGCCATTCTTGCACTCTCCCTTGCAGACATGAGTCTTGGATTCAATCTTACCGTTATCATTACAGACTGCCTCAAAGATTATTTTACTATCATCCCCAAATAACGTCTTCTCACCCTCGCTCATCTCCTTCAGGCAGCTATCTTCCATAGAGTTAATCACAAGCTTTACGCTGTTTTTTCTGTTGCCCTTAGACACATAATTTATCTTATCCACTCTTGCCCTGTAAGGTCCAAGGGTTACATTCGCACCAGGAGTTAATAAGATATTAGTTATCCCAAAGTCTTCTATGCTGATTTTAGCCTCTTCTGCAGAGACCACATTTAATGTCACTTCATCAGAGGTTATTTGTGTTATCGTAACAACCTCCCCATCATCTGCATTTACACTGCCTCTGGTAAAGAAGTCAATGCCTCCGTCAGAATCTTCGCACAATTTCTGCCCTGTGCAGTCAGCAGCGCAATTTGTCGGATCCTCTGGCCATGTGCACGAACCATCCCCGCATGCAGTGCAATAGCTGGAGATCTCTACAGGGCATTCACTCTCCTTTTCTCCGCATGGATTAACTACCTCTGCCCTTGTCAGGCCCTCACAGCATGAGAAACCAGGCACCAAATACTCTCCTTCAGCTATGCAAGTTGTTGACTCTCTGCAATCCTGAATCATTACAAGTTCTCCACTAGGATAATACCATCCTTCAAGGGTTGTTTCAGTATTATTGCAGGAAGGCTCTCCCTTTGAAGAGTTATAGCAAAGCGCCATCTCAATTCCCTGTTCATATCCGCCGGCATAGCTGATTACTTTCTTCTCAGTAAGCCCTTCGCAGCATGAAAGCTGTGTCTCTGCTCCAAATACATCTGAAGTGAATTCTCCTTCCATTGCGCAGATTCTCTGGCATCTTCCCTCAAGGCATCCCTGAGGGCATAATATCTGCTTGACAGATGGCTTGCCTGTCTCGCTCTCGCAAATGCTTTCGTTAAGAATTGTCTCTGAGGAGCACCTGTCCCATGTATAATCCAGGGTGTCTCCCGTCTTTGCAGCAACCTGGTATGCGCTGCTGATAGTATACTGCTCGCTGGGCATGTTTGCATCCCAGTCATAACAAACAGTCTCTGCCTTAGCTTCCGTCACCTTGCACTGATTCAGATTAATTGTCTGGATACCGCACTTCTTTACTTTCTTCTTACCAACCTTAACTTTCGCGCACTTGCCCTTGCATGCCTTGCTGGCAAGTGATTTCCAGTAATCAGGCGTCTTGCAATCTCCGCTGTATGAGAATTTCTTGCCGCCGTAGCACTGTCCCTTGGCTGAGTTAAACAAGTCTATCTTCTCGCATGCCCCATTCTTGCACCCCTGAGGGCACGAATATTCAACAGATGAAACAGTCCCCCAGGTGCAGTAAAATTCTCCTACAAGAGAATCTCCATTCGCGCCTGTTCTGCAATAATCCTCTCTTTCAACCACTCCGCCAGAAGGACTCAACCCGCTGACCTTGCCTTTCTTGTAAAGATTCAAGCCGTCTGAATCCTTGCAGACATCCTGATAAGTTGTCTGGACATAGACATAAATTGAATTTGAATTCCCGGAAACGCATTCCATACCTGCATCGCATACCCTTATCTGATAACTGTCCCCTTCGTCAAATAATTCCTTGTAGCTGGAAATATTTATTTTAATAATCGTCACATTCTCAATTACATATGCTTCATTGCCTTTTACCTTTATTTCCCGGACACTAGACACTTCTTTCTTCACCTCTTGTGCTATTACTCCAACAACAGCATTGGGATTGGGAGCGACATTCGCAACAACAGCATTACCTGTAACTGCCACTGCAGCTGCACCCTCTGCTTCTGCAACATTAGCTGCTACCCCAACTGCAATTATTGAACTAACCACTGTATAAGCTCCGCCCTTGTTTAGTTTTATTCCGCCTTCAGAACCATATCCCCTTGCAGGCTGGACATATAAGTCTACTTTCACCGGCTTTTCCGGGTTAACTGTCTCTGCCTTCAGGTAAATTATCTCGTTGTCGTTATATTCATTCTTATCAGTTGAAAGTATAATCCCGGGATAATAACATTTTCCATCCACGCACCCATTAGGACAGTCATAATTATCCAGAGCTGGCTTGCCGTCCTTTCCGCAGATTGCTTCAGATAGTTTGGTCTCTGTAACAGTTGTTTTCTTCTTTCCAACCTTGACCGTCTTCTTAACCTCGACGCAACCATCATTTACAACCTTCTGCCTATAATCCCCGGTAGCTAATTTCTCAAATATAAATGAGTCTGATGCGACATAAAGATTTGCACCGCTGTCAGAATCAATGCACCCTGTTGGAATCGTGCATGCTCCATCAATGCATTCTGAACTCTGCGGGCAGTCATATCTCTCTTCAGAAACACCAGCTGTTCCGCTTGCACTGCATCTCCCCTTGTCCCATATCCCTGCAGGCTTAAGGTAAGACTCGATTAAAGTTCTTGAATCCAGACACATGTCATCTGTGCATCCTTCGCTAAGGCATGCGCTTCCTTTCTTGAAGAAGTTCTTTCCGCTGTCAGAATCACTGCAAACCACCCCCTCTGTCCCGGCAACCTTAAGATTCCTCACAACAAGATTGTCTCTCGAGGCGCCAGATAATCCTCTGCACACAAGAAGGGTTCTTGTAACCCCGTAATCCCCATTCAAATCAAGCTGCGCCAAACTGCTTCTTGCAACAGGGATTTTTGCGATGTACTTCCAGTTGTTGTTTACATTTGCAAAAATAAGCCCAATTCCATCTCCTTCTGCAGGAGTGTTGCAATTGCCGTCGCAACTGTCGCCGCATATTTTATTGACAGTTTGATGCTCTAATTCGATATGCTTCAAATCAAGCATTCTGCCCAAATCAACTTGTATGCACGAGCTTGTGCCTTTCCCGTCAATATCCCTGTATTTGGCGCCCTTCTTGTAAGCAAGCCCTGCCCAGGAGCTGCCAGAGGTAATTGAGCTTGCGTCGCATGCTAAAGAATATAATATGGATGCTGTAAGATTATAAACAACAGGGGGGGTTACTTTTCCTAAACAAGAATCATCGCCGAGGGGTGCAAGCGCAAGATAAACGCTACTTGTTCCATTCTCCCTATCATCAAATAAAATATCCCTGACACCGATGTATGCTCCCTCCCCAATTTTAAGAACAGCCCCCTCTGCCATATTCGCGCTATTCTCGCCATTAATGCTAAGGGCAATTGCATCTGCGCTTATGTACGCTATGCTTATATTATATACTGTTCCGCTGAAAGTCTCAATATTCGAGAAACCCTCAAGCACAGTCACGTTCTTGCATGAAACAGCGATGCATGCTCCGTCTTTGCATCCGAGAGCGCATGTTGTTACGGCAAGAGGACTGTTCCAGTCATCCTGAGAATTGCAATCTGCTTCTATTAAATAGCAGTTATCTCCTGTACACTCTGAGAAATAAGACCCGTTTTCATCATGATAATTATAGTATGCGCCGTTTATCCATGCATAGCCCCCTGTTTGATTTGGTGAAGATAATATCATTGTACATCTATCATCATATCCTGTTCCATTTCGAATAACCTTTCCGGCAAGTTCATATTTCAACCCGCCATCACTATCGGAGCAGAGGGGAGTTTCGTTCTGTGCTGCAACAACTGCAACCTCATTGGATGTTGGTTTCGTTTCAGTCGGAGTAGGAGTTGCAGGTGTTGTCGGTGTTGTTGTTGAAGTCACGCCAAGAGCAGACTTGCACATTCCGTTCTCGCAGCCATGTGGGCACTTATAAGTTGTTGAAGCGACATATTTCCAGTTCGAACCGGACAAGCAGTAGTATTCCTGCAGACTTGTTGCGTCCTTGCATTTATCAGTATTCGTAACACTTTCTGAACTTACCGAAGACTTTGGTCCGGATGTTGTTCCCAGATCATTGTAATTTTTTCCCCCGTCAGAATCAGCGCAGGTATCAGCAACTGCCTTTCCTGTGATTTTTGCAAAAAAACCGCCCCATGAAAAAGCAGAAACAACTGAGATAAGAAGGATGACAGCGATTAAAACCCCTGAGAATAAAATTAACTTCTGACTACAACCTGCCCTCTTTTGCATAAATATCCTATTCAAATCTGATATATAAACCTTATTATTATTCTCGTCGATAACAAAATTCGCATAAGTGCTATTAACAGTAGTTTTAAGCCTTAAAACAGCAAAGTAAAATATTGATGCCGGGCGCACTCGGCGCTTCGCGCCTCGTATTTAATTGAGGCAAATTTTTTTATTTACTGAGGGCGGGAAAAATTTTCGGAATTTGCAGATAAAAACGCAGAAAAACTATATAAAAAGAACTCTAAACAATTTTAAAACCGGCAGCAATTCACCCAAGCAGGCCATTGCTGCCCAGACTCCCGAATAAGTCCATGCCAGAAAGTCCTGAATCCATTGGAATATATCTCGTGCAGTTGGTAGGAAGAAGTTCAATGCTTTTATTCCCCATATTAATATTAACTGGCTCGCACTTCTCTGCCTGCGCGACTATCTGCAAAATCGCATACTGATATCCCTTTAGCATCAGCTCATTTTCCCTCTCAACCTTTGCCTGTTTGTACTTGCCCACTATAATATAGGTAAGCGAAGCAACAAGCAAAATCCCGAGCAAAAGCGCGATAATTGCCCAGAGATTCATTATGAACTTCTCTTTTGCCATATCCTTCTCCACTTTGGCAGATATTTATAGATTGTTATACTCCTGCAGACATTCTCCCTAAAATCCCTTTCTCCATTTACTGGCTGCTAAAATAAACAAACTATTAATAACCCTGATACCAGCTATTCTGATGAGCTCACAGGTATCCTCAACAATAAAAATAGGCGCTCTCAATGCCCAATCCGGAATTGAGACAACAAAAGGCTCCTGGCAGTATCTTTTAACAACTCACAAATACTTCCTGCCCCACTCGTCTGAAGCAATAAGAAAAATCTCTGATTTCATAAATTCCGAGGACCTGGATATTATAACATTCTCTGAGATTGAAGGCGGCTCATTCAGAAGCAAGAACATAAACCAGCTTGATTTGATTTCAAAATTCACAAATCTCACGAAAAAAGTCTTCTTCCCGACAGTTAGATTAAGCAAGTTATTCAATCAGGGAAACGCTCTCTGCTCAAGGTATCCGATAATAAAAACAGAAAACACCCGGCTTCCGGGAATGGGGGAGCCGAGGTATCTCGGAAAAGCAATTATTGAGATAGACGGAGCAAAAATAACTGTCCTGACAACGCACCTTAGCCTTAATCAATCAACAAGAGAAGAGCAGATACAGTATATTGCAAACACAGTCAACAAGACAAACGGTCCGCTGATTCTTGCCGGAGACTTTAATATTAAGGATATTTCAGAGCTTGAGCTGATTGACAAAACAAGGCTGAGAAAAACACCATTCCATAAAACATATCCTTCGTGGAATCCCCAAAGCCCCGAAGATATGATATTTTTCAGCCCGGAATTTGAATTAATCAAAAGCTACCCCTACAGCGAGGAAAAATTCTCAGACCATCTTCCAATTATAGCTGAGCTGAAACTTAATGTTTAAATAATTCTGAAATCATAAAATAAGATGTACAGCATACCTCTAATTTTTCTCTGGATATGGGGAGCAATGACTGCGATGGCATTTTGGGAGGCATATGTTGAAGGCAGGCAAGCGTGGGACAAGGGCAAGCTTGGCTGGAAGATAAGATTATCAAAAAGGTTTGTCATACCAGCGTATCATTTCTATGTATTCTGGGTGATGTTTCCTCTGCTTCTCACTCTCCCATTTGTTATCTATGGGTGGGATAGCCGAATGTTTGGAGTTATCGCAAGCGCATTTTTCTCAGGCATGGTGCTCGAAGACTTTCTCTGGTTTGTGGTAAATCCAGACGTCAAAATAAGAGAATTCTGGACAAAGTTCACAGATTATTATCCTTGGATAAGGATAAGAAAAAAGAAAATCCTGCCGCTGTTTTATATCGTGGGGATTATTACCGCGATTTTGTTCTGGTGGTTCTTCTGGAGATAGCTTTCAATCAACAAGCTTAAAACACCTTATTTCTCCCTATTTCCATGAGATACGAGATGAAACCCGCTTTTCGCGAGAGAATGGAGAAATTGCTTCCGGACAAGGAGGATTTCTCGGCATTTGAAAAGATAGTTCATACTCAGCCGAAGAATTTCATCAGATGCAATACCCTGAAAGTTTCCCCGGATGAATTAATGAAGAGACTGAACAAAAAGTGGCGCGTTGTCCAGCCCTATTCGGAATATCCTGAAATAATGCTCATTGACCAGGTGCTTGCACCGGGTGAATTGGGCAACTCTATCGAGCATCTGCTCGGATATTATTACGTCCAGGAAGTCTGCTCAATGATGTCTCCTCTTGCCCTCGAAGCAAAGCCAAAAGAAATTATTCTTGATTTGTGCGCATCACCCGGTTCTAAAACATCCCAAATCGCGGCAAAAATGGAGAACTCAGGCACGTTGATTGCCAATGACCTTAAACTTGACAGACTAAAAATTCTCTCTGCAAATCTCGAGAGAAACGGCATAACCAATTCAATTGTAACCCAGAGAGATGCTGTTGCTCTCTGCGCAAATCTCTCAAAAATGAATTTCAAGTTCGACAGAATTCTCGTTGATGCGCCCTGCTCTGGTGAAGGCACTCTGCGTTCTTCGCCCAAAACATTCCTGATGTGGAATGAAAAAGTGATAAACAATTTCTCAAGACAGCAGAAGAAATTTGTGGCATATGCATTAAAATGCCTTAAAGTCAACGGCGTTTTAGTCTATTCAACATGCACTCATGCACCGGAAGAAGACGAAGAAGTGATGGATTTCGCGATAAAGAATTTCCCAGTCAAAATAGAAACCCTGAATCTCCCCCTTAAATGCCGTCCTGGAATCACAGAATGGTATGGCAGGTCCTATTCAAATGAAGTAAAAAAAGCGTGCAGAATCTATCCGCATGACAACGACAGCGAGGGTTTCTTTGTATGCAAGATGACTCTTCTGGAAGAGATAAAAGAACAAAGGGAGAACAAATGGGAGAGATAAAATTCATAAAAACACCTGAAAAAAGGAGAATAATCGAGGAGCTCAGCAGATTTGGAATAACTGAGATTCCGTTTCTTCTTATTGACTGGGGAAGGGAAAAAATACGCGCATTTTCAGGAACTCTTTCCAAAGAGGAGATAATGGAGATTACAAATGCCGCAAGAATCGACAACATGGGAATTTATTTCCTCAAGCGCGAGGAAACAGGCCTGCGCCCGAGCATCGAAGCGCTTCAGCTCCTCAAAAATCAGATAACAAAAAATATTATAGATATTGACAACGCCCAGATGCAGCTCTGGATGCGCGGGCATGATTTGGACATAAAAATGCCCCAGGGATTGTATGTAATAAGATTTGAGGGCGACCTTTTGGGATGCGGAAAGTCCAACGGAAATTCAATATTTAACTATGTTCCGAAAGAGCGGAGACTTCGCAAGAATTAAGCTATTATGAATTTCAAACCCACAAAATTGAAAGTAATTTTCTTAGTGCTTGTTATTATTCTTGATTATTTATACTTTCATTATTTCTCTATTGATAAAGATTCAAATTTAGTAATTACCCTTGCTCCCGGTATTTTTATATATTTGATCTGGAGTTTATTTGAAAAGAAAAAATGAACAATCAAAAACATTATTAACCCTCAAAATCAGAAAATATTATTATAAACCTCATAACACCTAAAAAAACAAAATGACAGAAAAACAATACGGCGGAGCAACGGGAAGGTCTCTGGACTCCGCAGGGAGAAAGCCCGCAGCAGGGCGAGGAGCTTCGCAGCAAGAGAGGACAGAGAGAAATGCTCCCCTCAATAAGTTAAGTTCTGATAATAATAAGTCTGACAAAAGCGATTATGCCAACTTCATAAAAGCCGGAAAAATCGCATCAGAAGTTGTAAAATACGCAGGAACAATCATAAAACCCGGCGTTCCGTTGCTCGAAATCGCTGAGAATATCGAAACTAAAATAATCTCGCTTGGCGCAAAACCAGCTTTCCCTGTCAATCTCTCGATAAATGAGATAGCTGCCCACGACACTCCTGCATATAATGACGCAAGAATTGCATCTGGTTTGTTAAAAGTTGATATCGGAGCGCACATTGAAGGTTATGTCGCTGATGTCGCATTCTCCGTGGACTTGGAAGGGAACAACACAAACAAAAAGCTGATTGAAGCCTCTGAACTCGCCTTGCAAAAAGCAATTGAAAAAATAAATCTCGGTGTTTCAACAAATGAACTTGGAATTGCAATTGAAAGTGCAATAAAATCTTCAAAATTCACGCCCATCATCAATCTCTCCGGGCACTCGATAGAGCCATGGCACCTTCATTCAGGCATAACCATCCCAAATCATGACAACTCCCAGAAAAAACCTCTTGATTCCGGCATTTATGCAATAGAGCCATTTGCAACATCCGGCCTGGGTTCTGTGAAAGACGGAAAGCCTTCAGGAATATACCGAGTCGAGAAAGAGGGAAATGTCCGCGATGCTCTCGCCCGCGAAGTTCTCGCATTTATCTGCGAAGAGTATGAAACCCTGCCATTCTGCTCGCGATGGATTCATAAAAAATTCGGAACACGCGGACTTCTTGCGCTGAAAAGAATAGAAGATGCAGGGATTCTACATCATTACCCCCAGTTAATTGAAGTCTCAGGCAAGCCTGTCTCGCAGGCAGAGCACACTGTGCTGATTGAAAAGAGCAGAAAAGTAATCACCACGCAATAAATCAGATTATCTTCTTATCTGGACAGCAACTCTCTTTCTTTTCTTTCCGAGAGCTGCAATCAATATTGCCAGCAGCAAAAGAATGAGAACTCCAAAAGCCAGAATCCATGGAAGATATTTCATAGTGTCAAAAGAGGCTTTCTTTGGATTAAGAAGCACCGAGCTGTCTGTTCTTGTGATATAATCTGTCCTCTGGCTCTCTCCGCTCTTGCAGACCTCTGCGCCAAGCCTCTTGATATAGACTTTTGCCTTTGTCGTGCCAAGCTCCTCAACCTTGAATGTAATGTCGTCTACTCCGTCCTCGTCCAAATCAATCTTGATGCTCTCCTTCTCCGAAAGAGAGAATTGTGAGATGACTTCAGGAGTCATTGTGAAAATCGCTTTGCTGTCATCAATGTCCTTCAGCTTGATGTAATATGGAGAACCGCAGTATTCAAACTTTATCTTGTCTCCAATCATCATCCAAAGGGAATATCCGTCAGCAAGCTGGCTGTCCGTGATAGTATATGTATCCTTCTCGT
>JALOQH010000053.1 GCA_025453475.1 archaeon
CTTCCTGTCAGTTATTTTTCCCTCAATCTTCTTCTCTTCAGCTGAATAACTCTTTGGATAAAAGCTCTTTATTATCTCCTTTGCCTTCAATTCAGTTATTTTTCCAGATTTAACCAGATTTAGCAGGGAAACAAAATGCCCCGGTTCTATTTTCGCGTCACTCATCTTTGCCCCGTTATCATTCAGCAATCTCAGCAAAGGTCCCGTAATCCATGGCAAAGCAAATTTCCCGTCAATCCTCTCTGCAACTCGCTCAAAAAACTCAACAATGTCAATATTCTTTGTCAAAACTTCCGCATTATCCTTGTCAATTTTGTATTTCTTCACAAGCTTCTTTAATTTCTCCTCCGGAGATTCTGGAATTTTGCCCTTCAAGGAGGAAATTATCTTTTCATCAATTGTAATATCTGCCAAATCCGGCTCAGAAATAAATCTGTAGTCCTCCGCGCTCTCTTTCTCCCGCATTTTCACGGTTTTTCCTTTTGCCTCGTCCCATCTTCTTGTTTCTTTCTTATTCCCGCCCTCCTCGCTCTGCCTTTTCAGCTCATACTCAATCGCCTTTCCGATATTTTCAATTGAATTAATATTTTTTATCTCAACACGTTCGCTCTTGCCCGGGATGTTAACATTAACGTCTGCTTTTATCCCCGCATTTGAATCAATTGCCTTTAGGTATTCCAGATTGTGAATTAGTTTTCCAAGCCATTCCATGACCTGCTTCGCATTTTCAAAATCAGGAGCAGTTATTATCTCCACCAACGGAAGTCCGGAGCGGTTATAATCAATGCATCCTGTATCAGGCGTCCACGATGCAGGGTCTTCCTCAAGATGCATGCTCCAGATGCCGATTCCTTCAAATTTTCCTTTCACGCCGACAGGCGAAGCACTTTTCCCGGAAATTGTATTCTGATATCCTTTTGGCAAATCCGGCCAGTCATAATGCTTTCTCTGCCAATTCAATTGAGTATTAATTGAACATCCAAGCATCAAGCCTATCTGCACAGCTTTCTCAACAGCCCGTGCGTTTGGCAGCATCGGCTTTGCTCCGGGCTGTCCAGTGCATATCGGGCAGATATTTACATTCTGCTTTAATCCCCGCTCGCGCGAAGCAATGCAGTTGCAGAAAAGCTTCTCCCGCGTAACAAGATAAGCGTGAATCTCAAGTCCTATCTTGCCTTTCATTTCTCTCTCGCTCTTTGATTTGACCATATCTCACTAAGAATAAAATGCTATAAAAAAGTTCCTAAATTACTGCCAGTTCAGGCAGACAGCTGAGCAGTAACTTGACCCGCCCTCCCCTCTGGTAATCATCTCCCATTTCTGGGGTCCTGCAAGACCAGTGCTTGCTGGCTGTATATAGCATCCCTGCGTTCTTGAGTCATGATCATCGTCATGTGCATATACCCTTGTCAAAAAGCAGAAGTCGTGATTGGATGTGTGCCCCTTGCTCCCGCTCGCCCCCTCCCAGCTATACCATTTTGCAGTCGGCCTCGCAGCGCTAGGCCACGCACTCTTACAATCTCCCCTGATGCAAACCTTGTCCCCTGCTTCTAAGTCTCCTGTTGCGTTAATATCTCCGGCAACATTTAATTTCTGAGTTGGAGCCGCGGTTCCAATTCCCACCCTGCCGCCGTTGTAATAAAGATAATCTCCGGATTTAATCCACTGTCCGTTCCATGACTGGATGCAGCTCTTTGTCGTCTCGTTTCCTATGCAATAGCCTGCAGCAGTCACATTGGAGTTGATTGCGCCTTCCCAGTCCATTTCATCAACAGAATGCCCCATTACCGACGGGTCCGCATCATCCGAGTAATACGCAACAACCCCTGCAGCCCCAATCAGCAGCAAGCCTGCCAGCATGAATGCAAAGAAGTATTTCTTCGTAATTGCAGCCCCAATCAGCAGCAAGCCTGCCAGCATGAATGCAAAGAAGTATTTCTTCGTAATTTCCACCTCTAATCTCATATAATTCTTAGCAAAAACCAATATTTAAGTTTATCTTCTGGCAAACGTCTGCGCCACAAGCAATGGAAATACCAAGGTTGCATCTGCAAATAATTTGACGTGATTGCTCTCTCCGCGTATCTTGCCCCATGAAATCGCCTCTTCCGGCAAAGCTCCTGCGTCGCTTCCGTCAAATTCCTGAGCAGTATTAACATAAACAGCATAATCTGCCCCGTTTCTGAAGATGTTTGACTCAAGAATTGCATGTTTTACGAGCCCTCCCCCAAGAATTATAACTCCGGACTTGTCAATCCCAGCGCTTTCATCATTCAATCTTTTGCAATCTTCCGCATTATCCAGGATGAAATCCGGATGTTTTGTCTTGAAATAATAAATATTTCCGCCTATTGCCCCATCAGTTATTGCAGGAGAATAGATTCTTATCTTATTTTTCCATGCCCAATAGCAAATGCTCTTCTCATCATCTATTTTCTCTCCGAACTTCCATATTAAGTCAGAGGGATTAACAACTTTTCCTGTTCTTTTTTGCTCATTATATAATTCCTGCAATATCGGCTGCACAAACTCCTCAAATTTCACATACTCCTCGTTGGACACAAAGATATTTCCGATTCTGTTTATGCCTTTAGAGTATAATTCCTTCCCAGACGCATTGAAATCGCCTAAAACAAAATCGCCAATGCATTTCATTATGTCTTCTTCAATCCCGCCCGCAGTTGTAACGCAAACATGAACCTGTTTGTGCTTCACCAGATATCTTTCGCCTTTGATTCAATCATTTTATTGATAATTTCAACACTTCTTGCAAAATTAGTTGCCTGGAATCCAATCTTCTCGTATCCCCTCAAAATCTCTTCGTAATCCGTTCCTTTATCAAAATCATGCCCCTCGATTTTCACTCCGTCTAATTCAGCGCCTTTTTTCATGTCAGGCGCATGCAATAAACGGTTATTATCTTCTCCCATGGTGAAAAGTGAATCTAGAAAAGTGCAACTAAGATTACAATATTGGTATTGCCAGACTGTTTAACAATCTCTCTAATTGCATAAAAAACCAATAAAATCCCCCTATATAAACATTTAGCCCCCTGGGCTGAATGGCTAATTACTTCCCGAAATTTCTCTTTCTCTTCGCAAAATCTTCAACCGCTTTCTTAAGCTCGCACGCATCAAAATCCGGAAAGTGCACATCTGCAAAATACCATTCAGCATATGTTGACTGGAAAGGCATGAACCCGCTTGTTCTTTTCTCTCCCGAAGTCCTTATTATCAAATCAGGCTCAGGCAGTCCTGATGTATCCAAAAAGTCCAGCAATTTTTCTTCATTAATTTCCTTGACACCAAACTTGATAATTCTATTTACCGCCCTCACTATCCGTAGTCGAGGCAGAGATTTACATTAAAATCGCTGAATTCTCTGGTTTCATCTTCCAGCTTGGCAATATTCTCAAGAATATCCTTTGGCAGTCTGTCTTTTCTTCCAATATGCCTGAATCTTATCTTATTTTGAAGAGCTTCTTTTCTCCATTCTCCAATTGCTTTCATTACCAGTCCGAATAATTCTTCTCTTTCTTTTTCATCCCGCTTCCAGTTCTCAGTTGAAAACCCCCAGAATGAGAGATATTTTATTCCGAGGGATTTAACTTCGTTAAAAAGGGATTTTATGTGCTCGTAGCTTCCAGCTTTGCGATGCCCCTCGCTCGCAATAAGCCCCTTGGATTTTGCCCATCTGCGATTGCCGTCTGGAATAATTACAAGATGATTTGGTACTTTCCTGCTCATCCTATTTCCCCCTCAAGAAGCTCCTTAAACTTCTCCAAATCTTTTGTTTCAATCCGCGCGCCAACAGCGCCCTCATGCCCTCCGCCTGTTGCATGCTCCAGCTGCTTCAGAATTTTGTCAAGTTTTTTGTTTATTTTATCTCCCCTCATTGAAATATTTGTAATTGCCCCCTTCTTGTATGCAACAAGCACATACTTATCCGGGTAAAGATAAGATAATTCGTTTGATAAATCAGAGCTCATGCTCATATCTCCCCCGTAAATCAGATAAACCAGTTTTTGAGACTCGGAAATCTCTGCTCCTTTCAATAAAGAGTCGTATTTCTTCCGTATCTCAGCATATTTCAACCTGAATGACTTGTTTGTCTCCAATTCCAGGAATACATCCCCCGGCGTTTTGCATGAAACCAGAAAATTCTGCAGTTCAACAACATGAGAAATTGAATCCTTCAATCCGAAATTCAATCCGACCGCAATTCTTCCTATCTCAGTCCTGTAATAAACATCAAACGGCCCGCAAATTTCCTTTGTCCAGAAATCAGGATATCTCTCTCCGAACTCCTCTGCAAAATCAGGCAGATAGTGGTCAGCGATGCAGCCCATTAACGCAATCCAGATATCTTCTTTCCTCTCAGTTATCTTGTAAGCCAGATAGCTTGTCGGAGCATTCTGCCCTTCTTTCTTCTTTTTGCTTAACGCAGAGTTATACATGTAAAAATTCTTGAATTCTGAGAATTTCTTCTTCAATTCTCCTGCATCCATGTCATGATGGTCAATCCAGACAATTGGAATCTGCATCTTATCCGCCTCTTCAATGAATTCTTTTGACACAAGAGGCTTATCAAGAACAAAGATGTAATCTGCTTTCAACTGTTCAACTTTCTTCAGGTATTCTGCATTCATCTCAGGATAACTTCTGATTGCAACTCCATAACCTCTCCCCAAGAATCTTCTGAAAAGCAGGAACGCGCACAATCCGTCAGCATCATTGTCATAGTAAAATATTGGGTTTTGTGCTTTCTCAAGATGTTCCCTTATCTCTCCAATCTCTGTTTTACTCAGCATAACCCAGAAAACACTCAAATGCTATAAAAACGTTCCTAAATTAGCTGATAGTCAGCTTGCAGCACTTGACCCCGACAGAATCTAAATGCGTCTCTCCGGAGCTCTTCTGTTCAACACCGGTGGCAATCTCTCCGGCAGGGCACTCCCAGACCTTTGTACAGGCGTTGCACCTAACCAAACCAATCCAATGACAGCCAGTTAAACTTACAGTTCCACTGCCTCCCCCGCTCAAACCAATAGTCACATCCCCCAGCCCAGTGGTTGGAGAAATGGTAATCCCGCTTCCTGCAATTAATTTGCTCACACCTGAACTGCCGCTTCCGCCAGAATGCTTGATGCATGTTGCGGTGCACTTCGCATACCCGTCGCTCTCTCCCCCGCCATCACGATTATAATACGCTGAGACCTTCCACTGCCCGCTGTCCCTATAAGTCCTGCATCTCCAAACATCATCTCTTCGATCATCAACATTATCAATTACCTTTAGATATTCGTCAGTTATTGCGCAGAAATCCCATGTACCTGTGCAAGTTTCTGTAACAGTGCATCCGCTATCGCAGTTCTTGCCAGTTGTATCTGCTGTAAACGAATTTATGCTCGTTGTAAGCGGTGTTCCCCCATCTCCGTCTCCATCTCCGCCGCCTGTCGGCCATTCCTGTATGCAGCTCTTTGTCGTTTCATTGCCGATGCAATAGCCTGCAGCAGTAACATTTGAATTGATTGCGCCTTCCCAGTCCATTTCATCCACAGAATTTCATCCACAGAATGCCCCATTACAGAAGGGTCAGCGTCATCCGAATAATACGCAACAACCCCTGCAGCCCCAATCAGCAGCAAGCCTGCCAGCATGAATGCAAAGAAATATTTCTTCTCTAAATTCACCTCAATTCTCATATTCAAGAGTATCATCTAGATTATATAAACATTATCAAATCACTGAAATAATCTTTATATATGCCGGAACTAAGCAGGAATATGGGCAAATGGACAGAACTCTTTCTCGGAACGCTATTAATATTAGCGTCACTTCTCATCTTTTTCCTTTCCGAAACATGGAAGGCAGCTGCAATCTCTCTTCTTAAGGGCAGTCTGTTCTGGTTCTTTCTTCTAATGGGGATAACCTTCATTGTTCTAAGTATAATTGAACTCCGGGAATAACCCTTCTTTCTGTTTAGTCCCAGATGCCGTCATTTCTGCCAATAACACCTATTTTCCAATTAACTTCTCGCAATTATTAACACCACAATAATCATTTTATATTCAATTCGAGTTCACACATTATGACTCAATGCAGGATTTGCGGTGAGGAAAATTGCAATCTCTGCTTTCCGCAGGGAGGATGCCCGCAATCAACAGATGAGGAGCACCGCAGCAAGAGAAAGTCAGAGAGGATAGTATGACGCAATGCAGGATTTGCGGTGAGGAAAACTGCAAGAAGCACAGTTTTCTTATCGGGAAGAAAGTTGAGATACGGCAGTTCTCAGGTTCCTCGCCGCCGGAGATTTTTGTCGGCAAATGGAACTATCCGAATGTCTATACCGGAATTCTCTCTCCCACAGAATCCGGCGACACCCAAATTCTTTCATCCGCTGAACTCTGGCATGAAAGAAAGCTTTCTATCCCCGAAATTCTTGATTTAAGAAACCAGCTTATATATGGAAGAGCTCAAAACAATGTAAAGCATCCTCTTTCCCAGAGTCAGACATCAAAATTCATCTCAGTAATGCAGGAAGTTGCAATGACCCATCGTTCCGTGTCAACAGAATTCAAATTAAAAAAGCCAATAACTAAGAATTATGAAAATGACAAGAAAACACCATTGATTGCAAAAGCAGCAGACATAGAGCACGCGAGGCTGCAGGAAAATCCTAAAATTCACTCAAAAGTTGATTATTTGGTGAATGATACTGATGTAAAATCAACAACAGCAATGCTCGAGCTCCACAAATCAGGAATAAGCACCTCAAACATCATCAAGATTTTATCTGCGGGATTATTGGGATTAAAAAGCAATCGAAAATTAGTCCCAACAAGATGGAGCATAACCGCAGTTGATGATACTATCTCCAAAAATAAGTTAAAAACAATAAAACTCCTTCCTGAAATCCCGGAATTCCAGGTGTTTAACGCAGAATATCTCGGCAACCACTACGAATTTCTTCTTCTCCCCGATAAATTCTCTTTTGAAGTAATTGAAATCTCCCTCTCATCCGGGGGATACTGGCACGACTATGAAACATTCTTTCCAAGAAAAACATATGCGGACGATGTTACAGGAGCCTATTATGTAAACCGCCTCGCGCTCTGCGAATATCTTGAGCGCGTTCATAGACAAGCCAAATGCATTGTCTTCCGAGAAGTCCGCCCAGAATACACAACTCCGATGGGCGTGGGAATTCTGCGGGAAATCAGCAGAGCAGCTTTTTCCCGCCCAGCTCAGAAATTTTCAACATTGAATGACGCCCTAAACGCAATCCAGCATAGAATAAAACAGCCAATCGCAAATTACACAACAAAATCAATTCTTCTAAGAGATTATGGGAAGCAGAGAAAAATTAGCCAGTTTTTCTAACCCCAGATAGATACGATAATCCCGTATAGAACATTATAAACAAGTAGTACGCCATAAATCCACCCGAGAATTATAACAAGTTTAAGGGGCCAGCTTAAATCCCTGAATCTCAGTTTTTCTGCGTTTCTTGCCATAGAATTACTCTTTCTTGCTTGCAGCTTTTATGTTCTTGTTCAGCTGAACCATTGCATCCTCAAGCTGCTGCTTGTTCTTTGTTCCTGTGCAAACAAGTTTTCCGTTTGAAAAAAGCAAAAATGTTGCTGTTGGCTCGACTAATTTATAAACCAGTCCCGGGAACTGCTCTGGTTCGTATTCTGTGTTCTCCAGTTGAAGAGCAAGATAATTCAAATTAAGATTCAGCTTGATGCTTCCGGATGCAACAATATTCTGCACAGTTATTTTCGGCTTGTCCGTGATGCGCACGCCTATTTTAGCAATCTGCTTTATGACCTGCTCAATAACTTCCTTAACTTGCGCTACGCTTTTCGTGCCTGTGCACACCAGATTTCCCGAAGAAAACACTAAAACCGCGGATTTTGGCTCTTTTATTCTCAAAACAAGCCCTGGGAACTGCTCAGGATTGTATTCTGTATTGCTCTGAGTCTTTGCAAGCTGTGTTAAAGACACAGGTTTCCCCAGAGAAGTTGTAGCTACAATGTTTTGAACCTTAAGATTTGACTTTCCTGCCATTTTATCGTCGGTGTATAGTCCTTATAAAGAAAAATGCTTTATAAACCTTTGTCCATAGCTTATAAGAGCTTAAAACAAGGGTTTAAGCAGGTTTTAACTACCTCTTGCCTTTTTTTGCAGCCTTTTTGACGTCCTCAAGAGTATTGATATCGCTAATCCTTCTGTCTGGACGGTAGTTCGTAATCCTTGGAAAACGAAGAGCATAGCCTGAAGAGTAGCTTGGGCTCTCCTGAATGTTCTGATAGTTCACAGAGACAACAACTTTTGGCTTTATTTTAACCATCCCCGGCATCTCCTCAATAATTAATGGCTTCAGAATACTTGTCATCTCAGCATAAGTTGTCCCTTCCTCTTCTTTCTCCTTTAATCCAGAGCTCACTTTGCCGACTTCTTTCAGCTCATCTCCATCTCTGCAGGCTAATATGTAACTTGTCAGCCATCCCCCCCTCTTTCCTGTGCCGTATTCAGCACCAACAATCACTAAATCAAAATCATTCAGCACAGGTTTCAACTTTGCCATGTATCCAACGCGCCTGCCCTGCTTGTACGGAGCATTCAATGTCTTAATCATCACCCCTTCTTCTCCGACTCCGAGCGCCTTTTGGTAAAATTTCTCTGCTTTCTCTTCATCCGAAGTTACAATGAACTCAGACGGCTTAATTACCCACTCTTTTTCCTTTATAATTTTCTCAACAATTTTTCTCCTCTCGTTGAACGGTGAATCGAGATAGCTCTTCCCGTCATAATAAAGCACATCAAAAACATTTATCTCAACAGGAAGCTCCTTTATCAATTTCTCAATATCATATTTTCTTTTTATTCTCTGAGATATCGCTTCAAATGGCTTGTATTTGCCTTTCTTTGAATCATAGCCTACAATCTCAGAATCGAGAATAAAACTTTCTCCAACTACCCCGTTTTTTATAGCTTCAACAACATCCGGGA
>JALOQH010000009.1 GCA_025453475.1 archaeon
CCCTGTAGTGCTCCTGCCAGTGGTGCACTGGATTCCTTTCTCCCGCTAATACCGCATCGCGCAGGGTCCAATACATCATGGCCGCGACTGGTGGCTCTCCGGGCAGCGCGGACGGAAGATCCAACATCATCCGGAATTGCTGCTCCGACCACGCACACATTGCGTGCGAGAAGGGCCGCGACCAATCCTGATCGCGGTCCCAGTCATCCAGTCCGATTCGTAACGCGTCAAGCGTTCGCAAGTACCACCAGCAATTCTGATACCGCGCTTCGACAAATGCCTGCACATCCTGCGCATCAGTCGCGGCACGGTCCGCCATGACCGCCTGATGGACCTCCGGATCCTTACCGGCGATTGCGAGTAGGTGCGACCGCAGTTCGCCCGTAACCCCGGGCATTCCTCGCAAGCCAGTAACATCCGGCTCCGGCTCCGGCGGAATGAGGAGTACTTGCCAGCGCGCAAAGTCCTCAACCCAATCTGTGCTTGAACCAAATACATCGTCCTGGAAATAAATCATTCTTGTTTCAGGAGAGACATCAAGAATATTCTGCACTTCTGCAATTACATCTTCAACTCTTCTTTTATTGCCCGGGAACAGCCTGCTCTTTCTCCCCCCGAGTGATTTTTCCATGACCGCAAGCTCTCTTGGTGTCAATTCCGAAGCAATGCCCTCAAGCGTGCTTGAATTGTAGCAATAAGTGCATTTGTAAGGGCAACCTACATGGGTCATAATGCTCTTTATCGGGCTCTTTCTCTTGTCAGGATTATCGCGATAGAATCCCTCCCGGTCTGGAAGCGGAAAAGGCTCCTGTTTCTCAAGCGGCACAATTCCGGGTTTAACTTCTCCGCGCAATATCCTTCTTGATCCATTAAAACCCTCGCTCAGGACAACATAATCCGCATGCTTCTCAGATTCGCGTGGAAAATAAGTTGGATGCGGTCCGCCAACAACAACTGGAATGTTATTTACTGTTCTGAAACCATCAAGATAGTCAAAAACCTGCGTGTGGTCTCCTGTGTAAATGCTGAATCCCAGCACGTCTGGAGAAAAATCTTTAACCTGCTCATCAAATTTCCTGAAATCGTCGTCTTTAACCATAACTATCTTTGGCTCCCAGCCTTCCTGCTTTGCAACGCCTGCAAGATGCATCAGTCCAAGAGGCTCAATCACAGAATAAGCAGAGCCAAGAAGAAGCCTCTTCGCCATCTACTTCTCTCCTCTTTCTCTCGCCTCAATTCTCTTGTATAAATTATGCAAAAATGCCCTGTTGTCCATCGATACATACCTTAAATTCTTCGGGTTAGTTGTTCTTGCGAATGTCTTGCAGAATCTGCTGTAATAAGCAGGATTATCCTTTGGAGGCTCTCCCAATGCCCAGTTCCATGTATCTGGCTGGATGTCATTTACTGCAATCACAATATTGTCAATTGTCTTTCCTTCCTGCTTTGCTACATTTCTCGCCATTGAGAGCGCTTTCTCAAAAACCATCGGTGCCATTATTGCAGAACCAACCGACAAAAATGCCCCATTATTCAACTTCGAAACAGAATTCGCAAAAATAAGGAAATCGTTATATGACGCCTTGCCAAGTACCGCCCCATCAGCCTTCGGATGTTCATGGATAATGTCATATCCTACGCCTATGTGAGAAGTAAGCGGGATTCCGAGCTCAAATGCATTTCCAAGAAGGCTGTACTGCTTGCCCGGGAATTTATTTCCAGCGATAAACTGCCCAAGGCTCTCTCCGAGCCCCTTGTCCATCTCAACTCCTTTCTGGATAGCTACATTCATCAATAATCCTGTTTCGTCCCATAACCCAAATTGTCCCTGGGCGAGGTATTTTCTCACATCTTCCTCTGTTCTTCCCATGTAAGTCATTTCAAAATCATGTATTGTGCCTGCCCCGTTTGTCAATAAATGCTGGATGTATCCTCTTTTCATCAGCTCAATCAAAATCGGCGAGCATCCGTTCTTGAAAACATGCGCCCCATATGCAAGTATTGTTGTTCTTTTAGCCTGTCTATTATTGCACATTATGCTTGCAATTTCATCAATGCCCCTTAAATCGCTTTTATCTATTTCTGGTGCTTTAGAATCCGGGTCAATCATTATTTCCATTCCAGATTTTGACTCTCTCTGCTTAATTGGTTTTAATTTTAATCTGCTTCTGTCAAATTTTTGGTATTTGCTGGTCATAACTTCTTTGCCTCCTCTTCTCCGCCAACGCTTTCAATAATTTTCGTAGTGGATACAGAACTATCAATTGGTATCAGCACAACTTTTCCGCCATGCTTCTCAATAACCTTTGCTTCTTCAGAGTCTTTTGTTTCCAGAGCTCTCGCAGAATCGCTTCCTTTCGTATAAATATCCGGCGCAAGCTCATCAAGAAGCGCAACAGGACTTGTCTCGTTATAGAGGATAACGTAATCCACGCAGCCAAGTGAGGAAATTACTTCTGCTCTCGCTTTCTCATTTCTTACAGGTCTTCCAGGACCTTTAACACGCCTTACAGATTCGTCTGTATTAAGTCCTACAATAAGCACATCCCCCAGAGATTTTGCCTTTCTTAATGTCTTGACATGCGAATCATGCAGCAAATCAAAGCACCCGTTTGTCCATACAATCTTCTTGCCTCTCTTTTTCAGCTCAGTTACAATCTTCTTCAGTTCTTCCCTGGTTTTTAATTTGCTCTCTTCCTGGAATATCTTCCTCTCGAGCTCATGCTCATTCAATGTCGCGGTGCCGAACTTGCCTACAACAATGCCTGCCGCGTAAGTTGACAGCAGGGCAGCATACTCCAAATCCGCGCCAGCGGCAAGTGCAAGGGCAATTGTTGAGATTACAGTATCTCCCGCTCCGGTCACGTCGTAAACTTCCTGGGACATTGAAGGAAACTCTTTCTCAACATTTTCAAATAATATCATCCCCTTTGAGCCCCTTGTAACAATTATGTTTGAACCGAATCTCTCCCTGAGAATCCTGCCTGCAAGATAGACATCGTTCAGATTCGCCATCGCAAGCGCCTCGCCCTCATTTAATTTTATCAGATGCACTCCGTGATAAAGATTTGAGTTTTTCGGCTTGGGGTCAACAATAACTTTCTTGCCGAAGGATTTTAGCTTGTTCATGAGATGCGAGGTTATAATTCCTTTTGCATAATCAGAGACAACTATGACATCTGCATTTTTTGCCTCTTCTTCCAGGAACAGCTCATTATCAATATCCTTTGTTGACGTCTCTTCATAGTCTATTCTCAAAATCTGATGCGTTCCGGACGCAAGCCTTACTTTTGTTGTTGTTTTCCCGATATGCGTTGGGAAAAATCTGACACTTTTCTCCTTTAACGCCTCTTTTATCATATCTCCCTCTTTGTCATTGCCAATTGCTCCAAACAAGCTCACAGAGCCGCCCATTTCAGCTATATTGCACGCAACATTAGCTGCGCCGCCAGGTACAAATTTCTCGCTTTGAGGGGAGAATACAAGAACCGGCGCCTCTGGGCTGACTCTTCCTGCTTTCCCCATTATATACTTGTCAAGCATTACATCTCCGACAACAACTACCTTTGCATTCTTAAAATTGTCAAGAATCTGGCTTATCTTTTCCATTTTTCAGTATAAACTCCGCTGCTTCTCCAAGATTTCTCATTTTAGGCGTTTTAAAATCATTTGTATAGTTGGATTCCACTAAGATTGTTCGCAAACCGCATGCCTCGCCCATTCTTGCATCATCCATCTTATCTCCAACAACCCAGCTTTCTTCACGCGACAAATCATACTCTTTTATTGCTCTCTCGCATAGCAACGGAGAAGGTTTTCGGCATTTGCATCCGTCTTCTGGTTTATGCGGGCAGTAATATGTTTTTTCAATCTTAATCCCTCTTTCAGCAAAAAGCTTTATCATATAGTCATTAAGTTCAAGAAAATCCCGCTCTGTGTAGTATCCTCTTCCTATGCCTGATTGGTTTGTTATCACAATTAATCTGAATCCTGCATCCTGCAGTCTTTTCAATGCATCATAAACCCCTGAGAGAACCCGGAAGTCATCTATCTTATGCACATATCCTGTGTCTTCGTTTATAACCCCATCCCTGTCAAGGATAACTGCCTTGTTCATTTTGCCATCTCCATCTCAATCTCGCCCGCAAAATAATGAATCAGGAACAAGCTGATTTCCTGTATTCTTGCAGTATCTTCGGAAGAGACTTTTATTGTCAAATCACTTGCTTTCTCAAGCATATTTTCTTTGCTTCCTGTTAAACTCACAACTTTGCATCCTTTTTCTCTTGCTTTCTCAGCAGCTTTCAGGATGTTCTTGGAATTTCCCGAAGTGCTAAGGCAGAAAAGAACATCTTTGTCTCCGGCAAGAGCTTCAACCTGTTTCGAGAATATCTCCTCGAAGCCAAAATCATTCCCGCACGCAGAGATTATCGAGCTGTCTGTGTTTAATGCAATAGCAGGAATCGGCTTTCTGTTCACCCTGAATCTTACAACAAGCTCGCCAGAAAAATGCTGTGCCTGCGATGCGCTCCCCCCGTTTCCGCAGGCAAGAATTTTGCCTCCGTGAGCTAATGAATCAAGGAAGATTGTTCTTGCTTTCTCAATATTTTCGCTTTCTTTCTCAATAGTCCGCGTTAATGCAGCTATCAGCGCACCCGCATCAGATACCATAGAAATCCCAAAAATCAGCCCCTTTTAACTATTATTGTTTTATCGTTACTTCGTGCTCTCCACACGAACCCAAATCTCTTTGTGGCTCTTCTTTTTCAGGTTTATGTCCCTGTAAATAACATACCAGAGATATAATCTCGCAACAAAAAGCTCGAAAAGCCACCATAACTCAATTAATCCAGAGACATATTTCATAAATCTGAAAGCGCCGCGCGATTCAGAGCCGAATGAGCGCATGTTCTCTCCAATCATCTTCCTTATCTGATTGTATCCGCCAGCGCTTCTCTTTTTCTGCTTTATCCAATCAGAGAAGTTATCCGGATATCTTACATAAACCTTTGATTTTTCAGAATATCCTACCCCATAGCCCTGCTCATAGACTTTCGCAGAAATATAACCATCCTCTGAGAGCAATTCTTCAGGCAGTTTCGGGAAAAGTTCTTTTCTTATTGCAAACAGATATCCTGAGCAGAATATTCTTCTTCTGTTCCTTAGGGAATATTTCCTCAAGTCATTTGCAACACCTGTAAGCATATATGCCCAGAATCCGTATTTGTTGCTCCGCGGGTTTATTGAGATTGGACAGCCTGAGACCGCGCCCACTCTCGGATTATTTTGAAGCACCTCAAGCAGGGGCGTTATTGAATAATCGCCTACGTGCACATCTCCATCCGTGAAAATCAGGATATCTCCCTTCGCCTTTGAAACAGCAAGATTCAGCGCAGCAGGTTTTCCCTTCCCCTCATCCTTAAAAAGTCTCAGGTTCTTGAAATCTTTTCTTAATTTCCATGCCTCTCCAAGAGTTTCATCGTCAGCAGCCACAACCATTATCTCGCTCTTCTCTTTCTCAGGCAGTTTCTGTTTGGCAATGGCTTTGATTGCCTTCGCAATTGTTCTCGGCTCTTTGTACGCAGTTATTATCAGGCTTATCATGGTTTTATCAGTTTTTTATACTCCTTGTCAAGAGCAAGTGCAACATTCTTCCAGACAAATTTCTTTGCCTTTAGTTTTCCTGCCTTTTCAAGTGAGTTTCTTAGTTTTCTGTCATTTATTAATCTTTCAAGTTTCTCCCTGTAATCTTTCAAGTCATAATCCTTGAAAGTTAATCCCGCCCCCTTTACAACCCAGGGCATCCCTCCCTTGTTCGAGGTTATAACTGCGCACCCCTGAGACATTGCCTCAAGTATGGATATTCCAAATGCCTCGTAATGGCTCGGCAATGTGTAGATGTCAGAGCCTGCAAATGCCTCCATCTTCTCTTTCTCATTAACTTCTCCGCCGATTATAACGTTATTTAATTTCAAGCTCCTGGCAAGTTCAATCAGCTCGTTTCTTGCTCCTCCGTCCTTGCCAAGAACAACAAATTTAACTCGGGGGAAGAATTGAGCAACCCTTACCATCTGGTCAACTCCTTTGGTCTTGTGAATTCTTGAGAGAGAAAGCACGACTGTCTCGTTATTCTTCAACCCATATTTCTTTCTGAACTTCTTCCCGTCATATGCTCTGAAATAATTATCCGGGATGCAGTTCGGTGTTAACATTATCTTGCCTCTTGGCACTCCAAAACTTTCAACCCATGGTGTTTCCAAGTCCGTAACAACACAGACTTTCTTGAAATGCCTGAAAATATACCTTCCAAGGAAGAAGTCCGCGCAATCTACAACGAACTGATTTATTGCTCCTCTCAACCCGCGGTAAATCGGCCAGTGCGGGGTTAAAAAGAATGGCTTCTTAGAAAAGAGAAATGCAAAATTGAACAAATGCCTGTATCCATGGACATGGAATATGTCTGCATTGCTCTTTTTTACAGCTGAAAACAATCCTGGAAAGAACATTTCTGCAAATGTAAGTTTTATCCAGCTCTTGAATCTTCTAATCCCGATGCCGTTAAGATTTCCTGTCTTTTCCTTAATTCTCTTATCCCTGTCCATGTCAGAAGTGAAGACTTCAACATCATAGCCGAGTTTTATCAGTTCTTTTCCGACGTTCTCAATATGCGCTTCAACTCCGCCGATTGTCGGATAAAAGAAAGCAGTTATGAAGCAGACCTTGGGCTTCTTTTTTATCATCTTTTCACTATTCATCCTCAATAAAACCAAGAAACGTTTATAAACATTTATACACGATTAGGTATATGCTTGACAAATACAGAATAAAGTTTGAAAAATCAGTGAAATCGAGGATTTTTGCATTTCTTCTCGATACCATTGGTTTTCCACTCCTCTTATTCAAAAAGAAAGCAGAAGTTAAGACCCCCAAGAATATCTTAATCATACGAAAAGACGAAATGGGCGATAATCTGCTCTCAACCCCCATGTTTGAAGTCATCAAAAAGAAATATCCGAGAGCAAAAATTACTCTCCTAACTACAGATTACACGCAGGATTTATTCAGGCTTAATCCAAATGTCAATCGTCTCCTGGTTGTGGAGCCGTTCTGGAAGCAGAAAAACCCATTCAGATTCTTAAGGGGATTGTTCTCAACAATAAAGAAAATAAAATCAGAGAAATTTGATGTTGGAATAGACCCCAAGGGAAGCATTGTAAATATCCTGATGCTCTATCTTTCAAGAATCGGAAAAACAATCTCATATTACAATGTCTCCGGAGGAAAATTCATGCTCACAAACCCTGTTCTCTACGCACATCAGATTCCTGAAGTGGAATGCGATATTAATCTGTTGAAAGAGATGGGAATAACGCCGAGAAAGCCATTTCCTCTTCCCAAGCTCTATGTCTCACAGCCTGAAAAGAAGGAAGTTGACGATTATCTCGCCAAACTCAATCTGAAAGACTTCATCTATCTCTATACTACGCCTTCAAAACCCTACAAGCGATGGCCAATAGAAAGATTCAGAGACATTATCGATGCATTCCCCGAGAGGCAGTTCCTAATCGGCGGTTTGACAAAAGAAAAAGACATTATCGAATCAGTTGCAGCAGGAAAGCAGAACATTCAGATTTGGTATGACATTAATCCGAGAAAAATGTCCTACGTCTTTAAAAGAGCAGCTGCAATCCTTGCTGTAGACGGCGGTCCGATGCATATTGCCTGGAGCTCCAACAAGAACACAGTCACTTTGTTTGGACAAATTGACTTGAAGCTCTGGGGCGCTCTCAATCACTCAAAAGTTCTCTGCCACTGTCCTGAAAGCAAGCAGGGTCTTCACAGAGAACCTCTTGACGAATGGACAGAGAATAACAAATACATGATGGAAATAACAGTTGACGAAGTAAAACACGCATTAAAAGAAGTTCTCGCAAGAAAGAAACAAAAAGAGGAAGTAATTGCTAATGCCACAGCCTAAATTCGAGCCGCCAGTCACAATAATCACTTCAATATTTAGCTCGACAGACGATTTTCTAAAGAGACTTGACGAATCTGTCAAATCGCAGAGATATTCCGGGAAGATAAAACACATTTACATAAATGACAATGTAAAACGCCCGAGAAAAATTGCAGGGTTAAATATTATTAACAACAAAAACAATCTCGGTTTAGCAAAAACTCTCAAGAAAGGTTTTGAGATGGCTAAAACTGAAATTATAGTCTCCCTAATGGATGATTGCCTTCCCTCGTCAAATACCTGGCTTAGAACCCTTGTCGCTCCGTTAAAAAATCCAGAGGTGGCGGCAACATCCTCAAAAGTAGAGCTGCCATTTGATTTCTGGAATAAATTCGACTTCTTTGCAAAGGCAATGACTGAAAAAGAACAGCGCGTTCTTGTGCCGGGACTGGACGAGAAAGGCTGCGCCTACAAGAATTCAATTGTAAGGAAATTTGGGTATTTTGACACTGAAAATTTCGCAAATGGGGGGGAAGACACAGATTTGACAATAAAGCTCTCGAAAAAATACAAAATCCTCAATTCCGGAGCCAAGGTATATCATTATCATGGCGCAGCTGCAAAATCAAGGATAAAAAAAGAGATTCAATATGCAGAGCTTACTGGGCTTGTTTCAAGAAAGCATTTCTTCTCATTGCATTGGTATGTTCAGGCGCATATCGCACTAAAACTCGCCCTTCCACTCATCCTAATTGCCTCTTTATTCTCCTCGACAAAATATCTCCCAATAGCAATATCCATAGCAATCCTGCTGCTTGCAAACCTGAGGCTTCCCTTCCAGGTTCGCAGATTATGGAGAGACTCCCCATCTCTTACGCTCACGCTGCCGTTCTTTAATCTATTCCTGTATCTTCTGTATGTCTGCTATTTCAGCTATGCATTAATCTTCAAGCCCCACGTGTAAATTTATCACTCAAATCTACAAAAAATCATGGGAAAGGTTTAAAATAACGCTCTCGCATTTTGAATTATGGGGCGAGTACTTCTAATCCAGCCTGCTTCTCAACCAGGAGCAGACAATCGAATAGGCGCATCTATGCCCATTGGATTAATTTATATCGGTTCAATGCTAAAACATCACAACCACGAGGTAAAAATCCTCGATAGAAATCTTAATCCTTCAGATAACTATCTAATGATGCTTCTAAAGAAGGGATATGACTTTGTTGGGGTGGGCACATTCACTGGACCGATGCTCTTCGATGCAATACATGTATCTAAGATAACCAAAGAGAACTCAAATTCAATTGTTGTCTGGGGCGGATTCCACCCAACAATTGTCCCTGAACAGACGCTTAAGAACGAATATGTTGACTACATTGTTCGCGGGGAAGGGGAGGAAGTTTTCCTTCAGATGGTGGAATTGAATGACAAGAAGAAGAAATTCTCAAAACTAAAAAGTGTCAATCTCAATCCTCTCGCAAAAGCGCCGGACGTTAACAAATTGCCTTTTCCAGATTACGATTTAGTTAATGTGAAAAACTATGATGAATTTTACATAATCACTTCCCGCGGTTGCCCATACAGATGCACGTTCTGCTATAACAGCTATGGGAAAGAGTGTGCAAAGCGTTATCAGAATCTTGATGCGGACAAGACAATCCAACTCATAGAGATGCTGACTTCAAAATACAAAGTAAGAACATTAACCATCCCGGATGACAATTTCCCTTCCGACAAAGAGAGATTAAAGAAGATTGCAAATGGCATTTCCCGTCTGGGTTTGAAATTTTATTGTTTCTCCAGGGCAAATTACACTGACCCCGAAACACTGCATTATCTGAAAAAAGCAGGGGCATGGAATATCCAGATGGGCATAGAAAGCGGAAGCCAAAAAATGCTGAACTTTATGAGGAAAGGCACAACTGTTGAGATGAATGCTGCAGCCATAAAGAATCTCAGGAGAGCAGGAATAGCTTCAGAGGGCTCTTTCATGATTGGATTGCCTACAGAGACAGTAGATGACATAAAGATGACTTATCGTTTTATCCGCCAGAATAAACTGGACAATGGCGGAGTAAAAATATTCCAGCCCTTCCCGAAAACCCTCCTTTGGGATTATTGCCTTGAGAGAAAGAGGATTCAGACCCCCAAATCTACTGAAGAATGGGCAGAGCGCTATGTGTGCGGTTTTGATAAGGTCGTTTTCAATGTATCTGATGTTCAGGCCCCGCTATTGGAAAAATATCATTATTTGATGAATAAAGAACTGCAAAAGGGAGTCTTGTGGGGCAAGATATTCCATTATCTAAGGCATAGAAGACTGCCAAATTTAAATAAGGTAAGGCATATCCTTAACAGTAAGTTTGGGCTTAAATAAGATGAAGAAACTGAATCTTGGAAGCGGCAAGGACATTAAACACGGATTTGTTAATCTTGATTCTGTCAAAATGCCTGGCATTGACGTTGTTCACAATTTAAACAAATTCCCCTATCCTTTCAAGGAGAGCACTTTTGATTTTGTTTATGCTGCCCACATTCTAGAGCATCTTGATAATCTTGTGAAGGCAATGCAGGAGCTGCACAGAATCTCAAAGAACAATGCCACAATTGCCATTAAAGTGCCTTTTTTCCCGAGCATGTATGCAGCTTCTGACCCCACGCACAAGAATTTCTTCACTTATCTCACCTGGGACTATTTTACAGACCCGCACCATAATCACATATTCGGCGACCTCAAGAAACCGCTCTTCAAAATGGAAGAAAGAAAGATTGTTTTCTCATGGAACAAGCTGCTCGCGCCAATGAACAAATTAATAAACCTCTTCCCCGTTTTTTATCAGAGGTATTTGGCATTTATACTGCCAAGCAACGAGCTCGTCGTTAAATTAAGGGTAATAAAATGAAGAAACTGAGTGTCTATCTCTATAGGATAATTCTGGGACTAAAGGCCATCGGACTCTACAAGAATTGGGCCCGTGCACTTCTTGCGTATCTACATCTAAACAAGAGAACAAAAACACTGCATCTTAGAAACAATACCCTTTACAGATTTAGGAGAGATACAATGGACTTCCAGGTTGTCAATGAGATCTATATGAATAAGATCTATCACCGATATCTTAATCGTCTCAAACATAACTCCATTGTAATTGACATTGGCGCGAATATCGGGGTGTTCTCTGTGCTTGCTGCAAAGCAAAATTCCCGAGTTAAAGTTTACAGCTACGAGCCATTTGAGGAGAATTTCCTGATGCTTAAAGAGAATATCGCCCTGAATCATCTCGAAAACCAGATTAAACCCTTCAAACTGGGCATTGGTGGCAAGAAAGGAGCAAGAACTCTTCATCTTGACGAAGCAAATACTGGCGGGCATAGCATGTATTCCGGAGGTTCAAGGGAAGTTAAGATAAATCTGGTTACTCTAACAGATGTTTTCAGGCAAAACAAAATAAAAGAATGCGATTTCCTGAAAGTTGATTGCGAAGGTGCAGAATATGAGATATTTTATTCAACTTCTCCGTCTGTTTTGAAAAAGATTAAAACAATCTCTCTCGAGTTTCACGAGGAGCATGGTGCAGGCAAGGCAGTCGAACTTGCAAAATTCCTCTGGAAGCACGGATTTAAAGTTCATGTTGTTGGCAGGGGTTTAGGATTTATTTACGCAGAGAAAAAACAATGAGAGATAAAATGAAAGTCGCATGGGTTAAAGGAAACGGAATATCTGAGTGGGAAGCTGAGATTTATGAGCAGATTGCGAAACTGGGTGTTAATGTTGTGGGCGTGTGTTCAGATGACAACTCCTATCCACTGAACAATGTCAAACTGCCTCTGCTTCAATTATCACGTTTTAAGAAGATAAACTGGATTCCTTTAGTCTCACAGATAATTCAATACTTTGGCTCATGGAACAGTGCATTCCTCGGATTTAACAGAAAGATGAAGGATTTTGACATTCTGCATACGTGCGAGAACTTCAATCCGTTTGCCTACCAGTGCGTCAAGTCTGGAAAACCAACAGTCACAACAATCTGGGAAAATATCCCCTTTATCCATGAACGCGGGCGTTATAAATTGTTTAAGGATGCTGTAAA
>JALOQH010000001.1 GCA_025453475.1 archaeon
CTGAGGAGAACTTTTTCTATTTCAATCCTGCGCATTGGATTCTCGCTCATCCTGCAATTACCTCGCTGCCAGGGATAGTGACTGCTGTCTCTTTTTCTTTCAGTTTTATTTTAACCAATTTATCATTGACAGACTCTATCTTGCCCTCGTTGCCTGCATATTTCCCGGAGATGATGAAGCCATCCTTTCCCTTCTCCAGGGCAATGTGCCTCTTTATTTTTCCGGAAAAATCAAGGAAAACCGAGTCTCCGATTGCTATTTTTTCTTTTGTAAGGACATTGGAACCGTCATGAAGATTCAATTGGACTGTATTTTTGGGGAGAGTTTTCCTGCCGACTACCTTGCATAATCTTACGTCATTATCTTTTGTCTCCTCAAAAGAGAATTTTTTAGTTGGAAGAAGAATAAGTTTGTATGTCTTGTCTGCTTCGAGAAGATTAAACAATTTTATGCTCTCGTGATAGTCTTTGACAACACGGCCATTTACCTTTAGCATCTTATCGTTTATCATTTTCTTTACTTCGTGGGCATTTCTTGCGAGATGGAGTATGTCACGAACTGCGATTAGAACAGGAACTGCGCTTGAGAGACTGTCTGAAGCTCTTGCTAGGTATTTTGTTCCTTTTCTTGGTATCGGAAATGCTGTGAGTGATTCCTGTCTTGTCTGATGCATTTATTTTTTCTCCTTGGTTTTTTCTGCAGGCTGGGCGGCTTTGCGATTAAGTGCATTGACGCGCTCCTTGTCATCGAGATTTAAAATCTGAATCTGCAACGCCGACGGGTGGAAGAAGACATTTACTTTTGAACCGTCTTTCTTTGTTCGTTGAATGCTTTCCAAGACGACGCGGGTGTTTTTCAAATCTACAGAACTGATTTTGGCTTTCGTTTTTCTAAACGAGCCGCGCATAACAAGCACCTCATCCCCTTTCCTGAGGGGAAGACTTCTCTTGCCATACTTTTCTCTCAGGGATTTTGACAAATTAGCGCTTAAAAATCTATGCTTTGTGTGCAACGGAGCATTTGCCAGATATTTATGCTGTTTTCTCGGCTGTTTGCTGGATATCCATTGGGTTGAAAATTCCTGTTTCATGATAAAGACAACCTCCAGTTTTCTTTATGAATCTTTCCTGTGAATGCCATATTATAAAACAAATTGCGCTATCTTTGCGACTTGCCCCCATCTTTCCTGAACTTCACGAGCAACAGGGCCTTTTACCTGGGTGCCCTTTGGATTTCCCTTGTCATCTTTTAACAAAGCAACTGCATTGTCTTCAAAGCATACTCTCTCGCCTGTAAGCCTTCTGTATGGCTTCTTCTGCCTTATTACCACTGCATCAAACACCTGCCCTTTCATATCTGGTTTTCCTGCGCGAACAGAAACCTTTACCCAGTCACCGACTTTTGCAGGCTGCTGCCTTCCCTTGGTTGTTTTTCCATGAACAACGCCTGTGATTCGGACAATTCTTGCTCCGCTGTTATCTGCTGCAAGAACCTTGCTTCCAATGTTAAGCCCTCGTGTTACGACTGCGGTTAGTGCTTTCATTTTTGCCCTCCGTAATTTTGAGCAACTTTAACTGAAGGTTTGCTATCTGAACTTGAACTGTAATGCTTGTAGATTGCAATTCCTGCTGCAATTGCGCCTGTTAACAATAATGCGCTTCCGGCTATTGCCCATGGCGCGATTCTCACAAATCCATCTGCCCGATCCATACTCTCATCTACAACGGCATTTTCCAATTTCATTTCTTCTTCTCCCTGGAAACTTTTCCAATTACTATAAAGTGGATTATCTTGCTGAGAGGGCGGCACTCCCTTATCTGAATATAATCTCCGATATTTATCTCGTTGGCCATTGAGTCTGGAAGTCGCGCGTGCAACCTTGTTTTTTTCTTGCAGAATCTTTCATATTTCTGAATAAATACTGTGCGCTCGAATTCGATTACAACTCTCTTTGGGAATTTCTTTGTTACAAACCCCTCAAATGTTCTTCCCCTCGCAGCCAGATTTAGAGCTCGTGCTGGGGCTGTTTTTGCTTCTTGCTTTTCTGTTTTCTGTTTCTTTGCCATTTTGCTTTTCCTTTGTGATTAGTCGCTTATTGACTCTTCGGGGAAACCAAGCTTCACGAGGATTGGCTTGACCTGCTTCTTGTGGTTGCCCTGAAGCTCGATGATGCCGTCCTTGACGGTTCCACCGCAGGCAAGCACTTCCTTGAGGTGCTTTGCTGTTCCTTTGATGTCAAAGTTCTTGTCGAACCCTGCCACCAACGTGGTTAGTTTCCCGTATCGTCTAGCAACCGTTGTCACGGTTATCTTTTGCTCGGTTTTCGCGATTTCCTCGAAAACCGAAGCTTCGTTCGGCAAGCCGAATGATGATACGTCTTCTATCTTCATATTTACTTGTTCTTCAGCTCCTCCTTAGCGGATTTGCTGACTGTTATAAGGCGAGCTAGTGTCCTTTTAATCTCTTTGGTTTTAGCTGTTGCCTTGTTTGCGGTAACGCCTGCGCGCACAAGCTGCATTCTTAATTCTGCGATTTTGCCGTCAATGTCCTTGCTGTTCATTTTCTTAATATCCTTGATTTTTAAGATTGCCATTATTCCTTAGCCTCCTTTGCTTTCCTTTTTGAAACTTTTTTCTTCGGCTTTCTCTCTTCTGCCTTTTTTTCTGCTTCTTTCTCTATCTCTGCCAGGTCTGCCAGAATAATCTGCTTCTTCATTTCCTCAGTTACATGTATCCTGTCATGAATCGGCGCATCTGGAGGCAGTATGCTTACTTTTATTCCGATAACTCCTGGAAGGGTTATTGCCTGGGACATTGCCCTGTTTACCACCTTGGAAGGATCGCCGGTCTTGTTGAGATATCCCTGCGAGAATCTCCAGGACTTTGCTCTTTCAGAAGGAAGTTTTCCTGAGAGAACAAGCTCTGTTCCTCTTGCGCCTGCACCCATTATCTGCTTAATCATCTTGTATGCAATAATCTTGAATTTTAATGAACCCTGGCGCTCCAAAAGCAGTGCAATTTCATCTGCGACAAGCTGTGCATCAAGATACGGACTTGTTATTTCTTTTATCTCGATATGAGGATTATCCAGCTTGAATCTCTTTTTCAAGACGCGGGTAAGCTCGTCAATCTTCTCGCCTTTCTTTCCGATTACTATTCCCGGGCGGTTTGTAGCGATGATTATTTTCTCTCCAACAGGAGTGTATTCAATAAACACATCAGAGATTCTTCCTTTTCCAAGAGCATTTTTGATGTATTCCCTGACACCAAGCTCTTCTTTCTTAAAGTTTACAAATTTTTTCTCTTCCATGTTACTTCTTTGCCTCCGTTGGCTTTAGTTCGTTTGCTTTTATGATTATATTTGCCCTCTTGAACCTTCCGCCTCCGCGCTTTGAAGGAAGCGAAGCAAAGCTTGATGATGCGTGGCTTATTCTCGTGTTGTCCAGGTCCATGCCGTTTGCGATGGCATTGCCTTTCAATCCCTTAAGAATGTTTACTATCGCTTTTGAAGCATTCTGGGGATATCTCCCAGCCATTATGCCTGGCTGTGAACGGTGAGGGTATTCTCCAGTCATTGGAACAGCTCTCCGGTATTTCAGGACATCCTGCAAATCATTAATTGCCGTGTCTATGGTCTTGCCTTTTATGAATTTTGAGATATATTTGCCCTGCTTCATCGAGATGTGGAGATTGTTTCCAAGAGCTATTGCTTCTTCTTTCTTCACCTTTGCAGGCTTCTCTGCCTTTTTATCTCCTGCCTTCTCAGTTTTTACTTCGTCCACTTTCTTATCTTCTGATTTTATTTTTTGTTCTTCCATTTTACTTCTTCTGCACTCCTGATGAACTCTTGGTTGAGCCTATTCCCGGCTCTCCGTGAGAGACTTTCTTTCTTGTGAGAGCGAATTCACCGAGGCGATGCCCAATCATCTTGTGATTTACGTGAACATCCTCAAAATCCTTGCCATTATGCACTCCGATGACCATGCCTACCAGCCTTGGAACAATTACAATATCTCTAAGGTGCGTTCTTATTTTCTTTCTTTCTGAAAGAGCGCGCTCGCATCTCTTTACAAACTTTTCAATAACCTGGAAGTTTCTTAGAACCGAACGCCTGCTTCTTGAAGGAAGATATTTGGCACATTCTCTGACATCAAGGTTCTTCAGCTCTTCAACATTCTTTCCCCGATAGAAAAGCTCCTTTGACCTTACGATTATGTCTTCAGCCATTACTTAGCCCTCCCTGTTCTTCTCGGCCTTATGTGGCCTACTCTCGCCCCTGGAGGAGCGTTCCTCTTGGCGATCTTGGATTTGATTCTCTTGCCTCTGCCTGAACCAAATGGATGGTCAATGGCGTTCATCTTGACTGCTGATGTTCTAGGCCAGAGCTTGTTTCTGGTCTTCATCTTGTAGAACTTCGCACCTGCTTTAAGGAATGGTTTCAAAACACGCCCTGCACCTGCAACAACGCCGATTGTTGCCCTGCAATATCCTGGAAGAACAATCTCTTTCTTGTTCGGCATTAGAACCGAAACCTTATCATTATCGAGCTTCTTGTAGACAATTGCGCTTGTTCCGCTCGAGCGCATCATCTTGCCGCCGTCGCCTGGATGCGCCTCTATGTTGAATATTGATGTGCCGATTGGGATGTTGCGAATCTCCAGGATGTTCCCATCCTTGACAGTGCTTCCGCCTATGGCTATTTTTTCTCCGACAACTGCGCCGTTGAATGCTGGATTGTAGAATACTTCTTTTCCGGATTTTATCTTCAAAAGAGGGGCTGAATGCGCCGCAGAGTGTATTAAATCAAGCAGGACTGCCTCTCCCTCTGCTCGGGGATAGCCGATTCTGTAGATAAAGGCTTTCTTTCTAACCTGATAACTTAGGCTTCCGTGCCCTCTTGCCTGTGAGATTATTGATTTGCCCATTTTATATCATTCCCAGCTTTGTAGCAACGTCTATTGCCGGATTGGATTTAATTAACTTTACAAATGCGAATTTCTTGTTCGATTTTATTGAAGTTCTGACTTTTTCAACTTTTACCGAGAATACTTTTTCAATTTCCTTCTTCACATCTGTTTTTGTGGCGCGCCTTTCAACTTCAAATATCAGAGTGTTCTCCAAATCAATCAGCTTGACTGCTTTTTCAGAGGTTATTGGACGCAGGTTCATTCTACAAACCTCCAGCGGGTTCCTAGGAGCTCCAGCAACCACGTCATTGTTTCTTCTCCTCCGAAGTTAATTCATCCAGGGCTTTCTTTGTATAGAGGGTTAATCTTCCCAAAGGATACAAATCAGAAATCATTACCTCGCCAACTTTTCTGACTTCGATTCCCGGGAATTTGGCATTCTCGTCTTTCCCAATTACCACAAGAAGCCCTGCATTGGACTTGTATTTTCTTCCCCTTATCTTTCCCTTGCCGGCCCGGACATTCTTGTCCTTTAGAACAAGAGAGATTGTTTCTCCAAATATCTTTTTCAATGAGGCGAGAATTTCCCCTGCTTTTGAAGGAAGCGATTCTATCACAAAAGGAGCGGAGATTTCCTTCATCGATGAATATCTTCCGAGAACAAAATTCTTATTCGCGGTTGCCGCGAATGCAGAATTCATGGCAAGAGTTATCTCTTTCTTGTTTAGTTTCTTCGGAGTTTTAACGCCTTTTGGAGGGTGAGCGCGCCTGCCGCCTCTTGCTGCTGAGACCTCTGCGCCTATCCAATAGAATTGTGTTCCGCGTCGCCACATTATCTTTCTGGGCATTCTTGAGATACCTTTTCCGTACTGCGCTTTCCATTTATGTCTTCTGTGGCTGATTATTCCTGATGCAACATGCCTCTTTCCCGCTTCAACATATGAAGCATAGGGTTGGGTTTCTTTCTCTACTTCAAAGAATTTGGCTGCAATATCCTCCCTGATTTCTGAATTGAACAACTGGGGCAATTCTATGTCTGACTTCTTGTTTCCTTTTAGGTCATATAATGCTGCTTTCATGCTGATAACTCCAGGAACTCATATTTCCTTTTTGCGAGCGATTTTGTCGGGCGGAAAGACGGCGTTAGCAAAACAGCCCTTTTCTGCGGACCCTGAACACTGCCTACAAGAATAAGATAGTTGGACTTTATGACGCCGTAGTGCTTGAATCCGCCTTTTTTGTTGATGTCTTTCTCAGCGATTGAACCAGAAGCGATAAGCTTGGAGTTATATTGGACTCTTGTGAACATGCCCAGCTGTCCTGCCTGCGCGACACGGAATGATGTGTGGGCAGGATGCCATGGTCCAAGTGTTCCAGGTCTGCGGACACCCTTCTCTGCCTTGTGAGACCTCTTGGAAATCCCCATTCTTTTCATTGGACCAACAAGCCCCTTGCCTTTTGTTAATCCGCGAACATCGAGGAGTGTGAATTTTACAAAATCCTTCATTGAAATTTCTTTTCCTAGAAGAGATTTTATGAATGCGAGCTTGTCCTTTGCGTCTATTCCCATTTCGATCATGTCCGGAGTTTTCTTGATGTTTGTCTGGGAAGGCATTGAATAAACTATTACCCTGATGTCGTCAAAATCTTTTGGAGCTTCTGCATCGAAATTCTTTGCAGTTTTTGGAATCCCGACAATCCTCTTAAGTTCCTTGTCAGCTGAGACAATAACATCTTTTCTGACAATTCCGTTTTTGTAGAATCTTACAGAATATATTTTCATATTCGGCGCTTCAAGAATTGTTACCGGAATGTAAACTTTCTTGCCCAGAACCATTGATTTATCTGTTGAATCTTTAATAAGGGCTGTTCCCATGCCCACCTTATAAGCCAAAAAACCGAGAATAGAATCGCTCTTGCCGTCGCCTTTGACAACCTTCCAGTTTACACTAGGAACTAGCTTCTCTGCCCTCTTTCGAGGCCAGAATTGAAGGCTTCCGAATCTTGGTCTTGTACCGCCTGCCATTTTGTGTTTGTGTTATTTAAGTTACAATTTTACAATTGTTAGTTTAAATGTAAAAATAGGCTCAACTCAACCCATGTGACCTCAACTAGTAGTGCGTTTTTTCCCGTTATCAGCGGTAAAACGCTCTCGTGCATTCAATTAGATTCTAGTAATCCATCAAAATGGGGCTATATAAAGATTACTACGGAGAACTGGGGGGTTTATTCCTGGTCGACTCTTTGCCTTGGGGCAAGAATAAAGCTTAGAATGACATTTCCTGTCGGGAAATTAATCCTCATTGGATGGTCGTCGGAGAAATTGATTACTGTTTGGGATGAGATTTTGGCGCCTTTCACAAACTTCTGCAAGTACTCGAGGGAGAATCTTGCTGTGCTGTTGCCTGAATGGATTTCAATTTCTTCTGAGGAGAATTCGGCGCGGGCAGAGTTTAATGGGCCTGCTGCTTCAATCACGAATTTTGAGGGCTCTGCAACAAAGGTGCAGGCATCTGAGACAATCGAGCAGTCTTCAATAACTTCTGTAAATGCCTCTGAATCGATTTTGATGACAGAATTAAACTCCCATGTCGGCATTTCCTTCTCTTCGGCATCTATGTCAATCAGAGCGAGCGTGAAATCCCTCTTAACGCGGTCGTGAATGCTGAGTTTTATAGTATTGTCTGCCTTGGAAAGCAGAAGAGCGCTTCCTGGCTGGCATCTTCTGAGAACAGCCTTGAGATTCTCAAGATTCAATCCGAGAACCTCCTCAGTTTCCAGCTCATATTGCGAGAATAAATCCGCAGGTATCTTGAAGTAGACCATTGCGACATTAGCGGGGTCTATGGCTGTAAGAGATATGCCCTCTTTTGTTATTTTTAATTTAACCTCCGTAACGAGCTCTGAGATAATTGATATGATATCTGAGAGCAGTTTCGGATTATCCAACTTTAACTGCATGGATTAATTGGCAGATTTAAGCTTTTAAGTATTGTTGTATTCAAAACAATAATAATTATAATGCGCACTTGTTTGAGAGATGCATGACTGAAGATAAAAAAGATGCGAAAGAGCAGAGAATCAGGGCAATCACAAGACTCCATTATTCCAAGCCGAATGTAATTGAAGCTATTGCAAAATTCTCGCGGGACAGGGAGGTTGTTCCCAGATATTTTGAGGGGTTTGGGAAAAGACCTGACCAGATACAATATCCGTCGGATATAATGGGGATGGTAAACCGCGGGGCAACATCTTTTCACGCTTCAGAGGAATTGTGGCTTGACCCGTTGAAGATTGACTCAAATATGACTCCTGAAGAGCTGAGCAAAATAAGAAAGTCATGGGATTTGCTTATTGACGTAGACTCTCCGTTTCTTGACTGCTCAAAAATCGCAACAAAATTAATCATTGCCGCGCTTGAACAGCATGGAGTTAAGAATTATGGCGTTAAATTCTCCGGCAGCAAGGGATTTCATATAATTGTGCCTGGGAAGGCTTTCCCGAGAATATTCAATGGGCAGGAAACAAAGAATATGTTTCCGGAATGGGCAAGAGCAATATCTGAATACCTGATGAATTGGATAAGACCTACATATAATAAAGAGGTTGCAAAACTTTTCAGTGAAGAAGAAATCCTGAAAAGGACAAATCTGAAAAGAGAAGATTTGAAATCCACGAGATGCCTGCAGTGCAATAATGCTGCGCAGAAAGGAATCCTCGTAAAACTATACTGCCCTGAATGCGGATTTGAAGCAGAAAGAAGAGAATTAAAGTTAAATAAAAGAAAGCTCAGATGCCTGAACGAAAACTGCCCCGGAATTCTTGAGATGAGAGATTCTGAGGAGTACAGCTATTGCGGATATTGCAAGGACCCTGAAAATGAAAAAATTGCGCTCTCATCCGACAGACATCCTGACAAGTTTGAGGAGACAGTTGGAATAAATGCGGAAGTGATTGCAAATCTTGATTTGGTTCTTGTTGCCCCGAGGCATCTTTTCAGAATGCCGTATTCGCTTCACGAAAAAACCGCTCTTGCGAGCGTGGTCCTGAAAAAAGAGCAGATTGAATCATTTTCCCCGAGAGATGCTGACCCATTGAAAGTGAAGATTGCGGATTTCCTTCCAAATTCAATTGAAGGCGAGGCAAAAGGACTGCTCGCATCTGCACTTGAATGGAAGCGGGATTTTTCTGCAGCAGAAGAAAAAGCAATTACAAAGAAGTATGCAAACTACCAAAACTCCGGAAATTTTGAGAAGATTGATTCAAGAAATGTAACTGAGGATATGTTCCCGAAGCCCATAAAGAAGCTTCTTCTTGGCTTGAAAGACGGAAAGAAAAGGGGGCTGTTTATCCTCATCACATTTTTAAGAAGCCTGAATTTCCCGCCGGATTTTATTAATATGCGGGTTCGCGAGTGGAATAAGAAGAACGAGCCTCCTTTGAAAGAGGGATATATCAAGAGCCAGATTGATTGGCACCTAAGGCAGAGAAAGAATATACTCCCGCCGAACTATGACAACAAGAGCTTTTACACTGACCTTGGGCTGCTTGACGGAAAACCAGAGGTAAAGAACCCCATCGTGGAAGTAACCAGAAAGGTAAGGAACAGAAGCTATAATTAAAATATAACCAAGAAAGAGAAGAGTAGATTAAATATCTTTTGTCTTGGGAAGATTGTTTTGAAGATTGGATTTCTATTTAAATCTGAAATAACCATAATGATTTTGATGGGGGAGACAAAAGCAGGAAGATTGGGCAGATTCCTTGCGATTTACATCGGTTACGCCATCAGGGAGATGCCTGCAGATGGAAAAAAAGAGTATTGCAAAAAGATTGAACAGGTGATTTCCGATTCTGCATTAAATGATGAGCTAGCAGAAATTGAAGAGTTTAATCCTGCCTGCCCAGAGCATGCTGGCAGACTTGTGAAGCAGATTGCTAACCTTCAGTATAACCTTAACACAAGAAGGAACACAATCGAGGGGTTCTTAAGAGAACTTTGAGAACATTTTTAAATAACCATTACATTAAAATCCTATGAAAAAAGGCAGGTTATTTGCAGTATATATTATAGCTGTTCTTGCTGCGATTTTGTTATCGATGGGTTCTGTAAGCGCTGCTGCCAACGACAGCATGGATACAAGCGCAAAAGCCTATAAATGCCTTGAAGACCAGATTTCAACAAAGGGCGCGAGTGCGCTGTCTTTGCAAGAGGCGGTTTTCTCAATGCTTGCCTTGGGCTCAAAAAGCGGACTTTCGGATAAGATAGAATCTGAGAAGGGAGCTTCATGCTGGCCGAAATCAGGATGCACGATAAGAGACAGTGCCCAGGTTTTGCTTGCGTACCAAAGAGCTGGAAAGGGCACAGGAGAGATTGAAAAATGGCTCGAGACAAAGAATGCAACTCCCACAGAACTAAAGTGGCTTCTTGAGATAGACATAACAAATGGAGTCAGCGCAAACTGCACAATAAATGACGGAACAAAGGAAAATAAGATAAAGATTCTTGACACAATGAGGCTGCAGGGAAGCCCTGGCAGCTGCATGGTAATTGACCCCTCTGGATTTATGCTAAGAATAAACAGCAATTGCATGGGCACGCAGTTTACCATATCGTGCGACGCGGATTTTGTAACAACAATGCTTTACCAGAGAGGAACAGGCGGAACAGTGTTTGTCCCTTCTGAAACACACTCCGCAGCTGCTTCAGGCACAACAACAGAGAGACCGAATGCAAAGTGCTTCAAGACAGCAAGCACATGCGATTATGAGGGCACTCTTTGGGCCGCGCTTGCATTGCAGAAACTCGGAAAGGATGTAAGCGAGTATATGCCTTACCTTCTTGCGCTTGCTCCGGATAATCCGAGATACTTCCCAGAAACATTCTTATATATATTGGGCGGCGGAGAAGAGCAATACTCCTCAATTGTGCAAAACCAGAAGCAGGGCAAATACTGGGAGCAGGCAGGAACACCTTACGGCAAATTCTACGACACTGCGCTTGCCCTGATGTCATTGAGCGGAAAGTCTTCTGCAGAGTACGATAATGCAAAGAACTATCTTTCAAGTGTTCAGACAAAAGACGGGTGCTGGAATAATAATAACATAAAAGACACGGCATTCCTGCTTTACGGCGGATGGCAGAAGTCAGCGAGTACAGAGGCAAAAGCTGCGCCGTCGTGCACTGGAAGCGGATTTTCATGCGAGAACCTATATGATTGCGTAAATGCAAATGGAACTGTCCAGTACGGCTATGAGTGCCTTGGTGCAGGATTGTCCTGCTGTTCTGTAAAAGTCGCTCAGCAGACATGCACTCAAAAAGGCGGAATGGTTTGCACCATTGAGCAGACATGCGATGGAAGATTGGAATCAGCGTCTGACGGCTCATGCTGTCTCGGCGGCGCGTGTATCGCGGCAGTAAGCCCAATAACTGAAACATGCGGGGGCGCAGGTGGAATCTGCAAAGATTCGTGCGAGTCCAACGAAGAATATCTCTCGGTTGAAACGTGCGGGCAGGCAACCCAGATTTGCTGCAGAACAAAAGCTGGCTCGCTTATGTGGCTTTGGATAATATTGCTCATAATCCTGATAGCCTTGGTTGTGCTTGGAATAATATACCGCGACAAGGTAAAAATCTGGTGGTTCAAGTTCAAGGAGAAATTCAAGAAGAAGCCAGCTCAGCCTCCTGCAGGAGGACTGCCTGCTGCAAGGATACTTCCCCCTGGAATGGCAAGACCGCCGATGGTGGGAGCACCAAGACCTCCAATGGGATATCCCATGAGGCCAATGCCTGCACCTGCAAGAGCTGTTCCTCCAAGACAGCCTACTGCAAAGGACAGGGAAATGGAAGAGACACTTAAGAAGATAAAAGAGATAGGCAAGAAGTAAAACAGCAAATTTATATAATTGTTCTATTTGGATTTGATATGAAAAGAATGCTGGTGTTCGCGATTGTTCTTATGATTTCCATGCAGGGAGTGTTTGCGATATCCACTAATCTAAAAGACAGTTATAAGCCGGGGGAGACAGTTGCAAGCGAAATTTACGGGAATATCCTTGAGCCAATAACCAAAGATAGCGTGGAATTCAGAAGAGGGCATGTGCTTGTGCCGTTTGAATATGATTTGAAGAGGCTTGGCGACAAATACTATCTCTGGATGATTACTCCAGAAAATGAGGAGAACTACACGCTGATTATAAAAGATATAACAACAACTGTTTCGGGCGAGATAAAAGAAGTAGACTATGAAAAGAATTTTACGACAAAGGGAAATCTAAGCGATTATTCTGTAAAGCCGGGTTTTATCTATGCACAAAGTGATTTTGAGCTGACAATGAATCTTAACCAGGACATGGAAAAGAGCATTCAGATTAACTTTCCGAACAAGACAAATATTGTGCTTAAGCCGGGAGAGAACAAATTTATGTTTTCCATAGGGGGAATCAATAAAACAGAGCTTAGAAATATCACAATAGGAAAATATTCCCTGCCAATGTATGTTATTGTAAATAAAACAATAACGGCAGATGTTACTAATGCTACGAAGGAAGAGGAGGAGGAAGAAAAGGAAGAGAAAATTGAAATCCGCACAGAAAACCAGAGCGGGCAGAGATTCGAGAATTTCAGCATATATCCGTGCTCAGGAACTGACGGATTAAATGGGAAGATATGCGCGGCTGATGAAGTTTGCTCCGGAAAAGAAGTTGTTTCGGCAGATGGAATCTGCTGTAACATTGGAGAGTGCATGAAGAAAGAGCAGGTCAAGAAAGGAGGCAATGCGTGGATAGGCTATGTTGTTGCTGCCCTGGTAATTATCGGCGGGGTTTTTATCTGGATAAAATACAAGGGCGTTAAAAAGGAAGAGAACCCCATAGAAAAAGCTGCCCGGCAATTATCTCCGAGATCACCTTACTTCTTTTTTGCCTTTTTCTTTGGAGATTTTGATTTCTTTTCCTTAACCTCGGCTGGAGCGGGTTGGGGCGCTGGCTGAGGGGCATTTTTGAATAATTGAGGTGCAACTTCCCGGAGTTTCCCAATAGCGAAATTCCTCTCTGCGATTATTCTCTTTGCGATTGCGTCATAATCATGCAATCTTGCCAGAAGTTTGTTGCCAAGCTCATTAAACTGGACGTTTGTCAGAGAAAAACTTGATGGGGAGATTATTTCTATATGGGCAGGCATATAGGCAAAAATTATACCAAAGTAACTGTTCATTGATTCGAATTCTATAGTGACTTCCGCGAAAGTTGTGTATATGTCTTCGGAATCTTTCACTGCAACAGGTTCATGTACTACCTTATCAATAACCTTTATGCCTTTTTCAGAGGATAACTTCGAAACCAATTCAGATAGAGCTGACTTTATGTGCTCTGCAGGTCTTCCAAGAATTTCAAGAACCATGACTGCCTGGATTTCTTTTGCCATAACTAAAACTAAGATATTGTATTTTTAAAAGCTTGGTTTCTCAAATTTTGCGAAGGGATATTAGAATAACAACAACTATGCAGATTGCGGCAAATGCATAAGCTATCCCGAGTCTGACTTTTTCATCATTTGATATGTAACTCTCCGTTATTTGAGAAGCAGGATTAAGCAGGGTTTTTTCACCTGATGCCTCTTGGAGAAGCTCCTGGAAAGATGAGTCTTGATTGGATGACGGGACAAAATCCTCTCCAGGAGATTTGTTTAGCACTCTCTCTGTTGCTGCGCTTTCTGATTCAGAGTCTTCGCCTGCATCTGATTCCTCATCTTCATCTGCCTCTTTTTCGCCAGCTATCAGGCTTATCTTTTGGCAGACTTCTGTATAACTCGTGGCTCCCTCTTTTCTCAACCTTGAACAAATTACAGCATTCTCTGAATAATCTGTTGCCCTTACTTCAAATTCTGTTTTCGAGGGGAAAGCTGATTTAATGTAGTAATATGGATTCTTCCATCCCTCGTTGTATATCTGGGAGATTATTTTTTGCGAGGAGTTATCCATAATTACTATCTTGACGTCATAAATATCTGATGCTGCTGCAGAAATTGAAACCGAAAAACTCTCGTTTAGCTCTGCTTCTTCAGGACATGATACAGTAAATGACAGCGCAGATGACAGCGAGATTAAGAATACAAAAAACAAACAGCTAATAGCCATATGCTTCATAGTGCACAATCCTCCCTTCTGAATCGAATAGATACAGGCTGTCCCGGTCATTATTCCAGATATTCTCCTTGGAGTTCCAGAAGAGGTCTGTTGAATTGTCCTCTCCGGCTCCAGAGTGCAGAATTAAGATTCCTGCCATTTCTTTTTTGAAAGTGTATGTTTTTCTGCTCTCATCCTTCAGATACCAGCCGACAAGATTAATTTTTGGGCAGTTGTTCTTCAGTACAATTAGTTCATTCCTGCTGTCTATCCCAGAATCGAAACATCCGAAATATTCTGAGTTGTTCCAGATTCCGATGGAGCGCGCTATTGCGGATTTCTCTGCTTTCGCAAACTCCTTTAATTCTGATTCATCGACCAAGAACTTTGAGGCAAGCCCAAGAGAGACTATCTCCAGATTCAGGTATTCTGGAGCATATAGCCTTGCGAGAGTTCTTTGATATTTATCTTCTCCGAGATATTCCGCCTCTATTGACTTATTTACATATTTCGAAAGAAATTCAATTGCCTGCCTGTAATTTGGAGTGCCTTTCTCAGGAGCGTTTATATTCACAAGGCGCAGTGTTTTCCCATCCTCTGTTTTTAGGGTATCGCCGTCAACAATGCTGGCTAGAATAATATTTTCACGTCTGATTTCTTTTGAAGCATGCGTATCAATTTCTGTGAACAGGGAAATCGAGATTATTGCAAGAAGAGATACCATCAGCGAGAATATCAGAGCGTATCTTTTTTTCATTCAATTCCGCACAAAAGATAATTAATATAATTAATTATGATGTAATAGAAAGGTTAATTAAACATAAAAGAGAACAACTGGTATGAAAAAAGGTGAAAGCGCGAAAATTTATGATTTGGCGGTTATCGGCGCGGGAATTGCAGGTTTATCCGGAGCAATGTATGCCGGGAGGCTTGGTTTAAAGACCGTGTGTTTCGGCGCGAGCCATGGTTCTGAAATGCCTCTTGGGGGCGTCATAACGACTACTAAGCAGATAGAGAATTATCCGGGATTTGAGTCAATTAACGGCGGTGAACTCGCGGGCAACATGAAGAAACAGGCAGAAACGTATAAAGCTGAACTTAAAGAAGAGATGGTTGAAAGTGTTGAAAAAACAAAGGAAGGTTTTGCTGTAAAAACAGACAAGGGAAGATATTCAAGCAGAACGGTTTTGTTCGCGACAGGCACAAAATGGAGAAAATTGGATATTCCCGGAGGAAAGGAGTTTGAAAACAGGGGAGTGGCTTACTGTGCGCTTTGTGATGGTCCTTTCTTCAAGAACAAGCAGGTTGCTATAATTGGGGGCTCGGATGTAGCAGTGAAAGATGCGCTTCTTCTTGCGGAGCATGCAAAAAAAGTTTATATTATCTATCGCGGAGAAAAAATAAGGGGCGAGAATGCCAATCTTGAGAGAATTGCAAAGAATAAAAAAATTGAAATAATAAACAATACAAATGTCAAAGAAATAACCGGCAATAAGACAGTCACTTCTGTTGTTCTTGACAGAAAGTTCAATGGAAAGGATAAACTTCAGGTTGATGGTGTTTTCGCGGCAATTGGCAATGTGCCATTATCAAAACTTGCCAAAGAGATTGGGGCGAGGCTCAATGACGCGGGAGAGATTATGACAAACCCTAAAACCGGCGAAACAAGCATAAACGGCGTTTTTGCTGCGGGCGACGTATCTGACAGCAGATTCAAACAGGCAATAACCAGCGCAGCTGAGGGGTGCATCGCTGCCCACTCTGCTTTCGAATACCTTAAGAAATAAGGATTTCAGGTTAAGTTTTTAAACTGGATAATACTAATAAACATATGACTCAAAGAATTGGGAAAAGGGGTATCTCTCCGGTTATTGCGACAGTGCTTTTGATATCCCTTGTGCTGATACTTGCAATTATAATCTATATGTGGGCAAGAGCATTTCTTCCAGAGCTGCTGCAAAAAGACCTCGGCAATGGACCTGAACCAATAGAGCGCGCCTGCGAGGCGGCAGTTTTTAATGCTGCCTATGATGTTGAGCAGGTTAGTGTAAGCAATGACGGGAATGTTCCTATATACGGTTTTGAGATATTGGTGAATGATGCTGCGACAGGTTCAATCATGTCCCTGGGCAGCTTTAACAAAACCATAAGAACCGGCGAGTCTACCAGTTTTGAGGTTGGTTATGTGGAAACAGGCAGTGAGATTACAATTATCCCTTCGTTAATCGGCGAGAATGAAGACGGCGAAAAAAAGTCCTATGTCTGCGGGGAAGATTATGCTCTCAGCGTAATTGTTTAAGATGAAAAGAAATAAAAGAGGAGTTTCTCCGGTTATTGCGACAGTATTTGTATTGATGCTTACTGTAAGCGCTGTTGCGCTTATTGCAGGATTCCTTGTTCCATTTGTAAAAAAAAGCCTCTATAAAAGCAGCGAGTGCGTAAATTACAAAGAGGTTTATAGTTTTGAAGAATCTTTGGGATATAACTGTGTCCAGAAAACAGAGGGATTGTATGCGATTTCGGTGAAGGCTAAGTTTGACAAAGAACTTCTTGGCGGTGTCGCCGGGTTCAGGGTTGTGTTCAAAAATGCAGACGGCACTTCCAAGGGAATAGAAGTAAAAAATGATACTTCTGCCTCAAACGAGCAGGGAGGAATAAGGCTGCTTGGCAGAGAAGGACTCAGGATTCCTGCCGCAGGGGAGACAATAACCTATGTTTACAGGGGGGCCAGCGGTGAAACATTTGCCTCTGCAGAAGTCTATCCTGTCTTGAATTCAGGCACCATCTGCGGAGAAAAGGACAGTATAGAATTAATACAGTGCAAAAATAGGATATCATAAAATGAAAAAGGGGCAGGTTTGGATTGAAACAGTATTGTACACTCTTATAGGCCTGGCCTTGATAGGCATAGCTCTTGGATTCATAATGCCCAAGATAAATGAGACAAGAGACAGAGTTTTAGTCGAGCAGGCTGCAAGCTCCCTTAGCGTTTTGGATGAGAAGATAAACGAAGTTGTCCAAAAAGGGATTGGCAATGTGCGAGAGAATGAATTTATGATGAAGAAAGGAGAGCTTTACTTTAACTCTTCTACTGATGAGATTTTATTTGTTATACGGGATTTGGGAAGACCGTACTCTCAGCCAGGGGTAGAGATTCCACAGGGGAGAATAACCATAAAAACCGTGACTGAACAGAAGGGCAATAGTGTTTACATAAAGGCAGACTACAGGGCAAACATCACGTTTTCTGGAAAAGAAGAGCTTGTCAAATTCAGCGCTGCCCAGATACCATATAAATTCTATATTGAGAACAAAGGAAACGTCAATACCAACATCTGGATTGATATTGATGAGGGTTCTAACAGATAGATTTAAATTGAATATCGAGCATAATAATGTATCTGAAAGATGGTGGTTAATATTGACTTAAGTCCGAGCATTCCTGCTCTGCAGAAAATAGAGGACAAAACAAAAATAAATGTGCGTTATGCACTTATTTCCCCGTATGCTTTTGCCCATATACACTGGGATAAAAACATTGGAGAAGTAGTATATGAGATTGAAGAGCCGGTTCTTGACTATTCAGAAAAAGAAATGCTTGAAAAGGTAGAGAATGCGATGCTTGAGATCCTAAATGTGAATGTTGCTGTCGAAAAAACAATGGAAGCAATAACTGAATATCTTGACAAAACTGCGAAGCTCCTGATTAATGAACTAAATCTTGGGATGAGCAATGAGACATATGATAAGATATTCTACTATTTATTCAGGGACTTTATCGGTTTCAATGAGATAGACCCCTTGCTCAGGGACTATTTTATTGAAGATATAGAATGCAACGGGATAAACACTCCGGTTTACATCATCCACAGGGTTTTTAGAAATCTAAGGACAAGCATTGTGTTCAAGGACATGGACAGGTCAGCGAGTTTTGTTGAAAAGCTGGCTCAGAGAGCTGGAAGATATATCTCCTATGCCCAGCCTTTGCTTGATGGCACGCTTCCGGATGGCAGCAGAGTCAATGCGACTTATACAAAAGACGTCACATCGAAAGGCCCAACGTTTACAATAAGAAAATTCACAAAGATACCGTGGACCCCTACGCAGCTTATTGCGTTCAATACAGTCAGCCCCGAAATGATGGCTTATTTCTGGATATTGCTCCAGTATAAATCAAGCATTCTGGTAGCTGGAGGCACTGCTTCCGGGAAAACAACTTTTCTGAATGCAATAGCGTTCTTTATCCCGCCAGAGGCAAGAGTTGTAAGCATTGAAGATACCAGAGAAATAAACCTCCCCCGGGAGAACTGGCTGCCTGCTGTCGCTCGACCTTCGATTGGAACAGGAAAGGTTGGAGAAGTTGATTTGTTTGAACTTCTAAAGAGCTCATTCAGGCAAAGTCCGGACTACCTGATAGTCGGAGAGGTAAGAGGCAAGGAGGCTTTCGTACTTTTCCAAGGCATGGCTTCCGGGCACGCGTCATTGAGCACCATGCACGCAGATTCTGTCGATACCCTGATAAGAAGACTTGAGACTCCTCCGATTGAACTATCGCCGACCCTTGTAAATACGCTGGATTGTGTAGCAATTGCCACACATGCAGTGGTGAATCAGCAGGAAACAAGAAGAATCAGGGATGTTTCGGAGATTGTTAATGTGAACAAGGATGGTACGGCGATTGTAAACACTCCGCTTATATGGGATCCGAAGAGAGATGTGTTCTATTTCAAAAAACAAAGCAGGGTATTTGAGAAGATATCACAAAGATACGGAATCCCGATTGAAAAACTGCAAAGGGAATTCGAGCTGAGGGCGAAGATGCTCTATGAACTTGCCAAGCAGAAGGTATTCGGTTTTGAGGAGATTCAGAAAATCATCATTGACTATTACAAAAACCCTGTGGAAGTGCTTGCAAGGTACAATCTCGGGGGATAAGTATTTAAACAATTTTTGATTTTTCTATTGATGAAAAAAGAGGATGTGGCTCTAATTGCGAAATCCTTAACCAGCATAAAAAACGCCATTGACGAGCTTGATTCTGCCATTAAGAAAAACGATGCAACCCGTGCAAATTCCGCCAAGGAAAGGATATTGGAGATGCAAATCCAGATAAACCGGCTGCTATGACTGAAGCATTGAAAAAAGCTGTCCAGAAAGAGATTGAAATGCTTGGAGAGTACTCCCTGATTCTTGCTAAAGCGGAGAACTCGTCACAGTCTGAAAGAAGATTGATGCTTGACGGCGCGGATTCTCTGATTGCTCAAATCAAGAAGGTGAATAATTCGATACCGGTTCTGTTGAACAGGATTTTAATTGAGCCAGAAGGAAAGAAAAAGAGTGAAAAAGAAACAAAAAAACCAGCCAAGGAAATTGTGCTTTCTGAGAGGCTGTCAATAAAGTCCGAAGAAAAAGAAAAGATGCTCGGAGAGCTCAATATCAATGAAAGATTGTTCAGGAAGGTTGGAAAGAAACAAGGCGAGGAGAAGGAGGCTGAATTTGAGTTCAAAGCAGCGAGAGGCTATCTTAAGATGGCAAATAGATTTTTCCTTGACAGCGCAAACAAGCTGATAAAGAAAGGATATTTCCTGAGCTTGGCGGGAGAAATAAAGAAATCCAACCTTGACATGCTTTTTGGAAGCTATGTCGCGATGATACTGTTTACGACTTTCCTCTCGGTTTTTGCAGGTTTGCTGCTTGCAATAATCCTGATGATTATAATCGGTTTTAACCCAATTATTCTGCTTTTAATCATTGTTGTTCCGATAGGGGTTTTTTCTGCACTCTACTACTATCCTTCTGCGGAAAGAAGCAGTATCTCAAAGAAGATTGATGATGAGCTGCCATTTGCTGTAATCCACATGAGCTCCATATCCGGTTCAGGCATTGAACCAACAGAAATATTCAAGATAATCGGGCTTAGCAAAGAGTATCCTTTCCTGAAGGGGGAGATAAGAAAGATACTCAACCAGATTAATATTTATGGATATGACCTGGTAACAGCCCTTAACGGAGTTTCGAAGAGCACATCAAGCGACAAACTCGCTGAACTTTTGAACGGGCTTTCTGCTACGATAAGCTCTGGCGGAAGCCTGTCAGACTTCTTCCAAAAAAGGGCGGATACGCTGCTTGTGTCATACAAACTTGAAAAAGCAAGATTCGTGAAGGTTGCAGAAACGTTCATGGATGTTTATATCAGTGTGGTTATTGCTGCGCCGATGATACTTATGCTCATGCTTGTCATGATCTCTGTTTCAGGAATACAAACAGGGTTTACGCCATATCAGCTGACTTTTATCACAATCGGCGGAGTAGCATTAATAAATATTGTATTCCTCGGATTTTTGCAGATGAAGGCTTCGTACTAAAATGAGAATAAAAAAAGTTGCAATTGTTGGGATATCTGCGGGTCTTCTGATATTAATCCTGGATTTAATCTTCTTCCGCGGTGAGAAAATATTCAGTTTTATAGTCGGAATAGCGTTTGTTGTTGCGGCAATGCCTTTTGTACTGGATATTGTACGGGAGGGCAAGAGAGAAGAAGAAGTGAGCGAAATGTTCTTGGAATTCTCCAGGAATCTTGCAGAGAGCGTGAACACCGGAACACCTATAAGCAAGAGCATAATCAACATGGCAAAGAAAAATTACGGCGCATTGACGCCCCATGTACAAAAACTTGCAAATCAAATCTCGCTCGGAATACCTGTCGGACGGGCGCTTGAAACATTTGCTGAAGATGTAGACAACAAGGTGATAAGACGGGCTGTTGCGCTTATCCGGGAAGCTGAGAAAGCTGGCGGAGAAATAGATTATATCCTTGAATCAGTAGCGAACTCTATTTCAGAGGTTGAGAAGCTTAAAAAAGAGAGGAAATCTGCGATATTCAACCTGATTGTCCAGGGATATATCATATTTTTCATCTTCATCGGCATAATGCTTGTGATGGAATTTAAGATACTGCCCCTGACTTACGGAACAAGTTCTTTTGGCATAGCAACAGGAGACATAAGCTCGTTCAGCTCCGGCGTTACAATGAGCGCTGAAAAATTAAATCCTGCGCAGATATCCCAACTGTTCCTCTATCTTCTGCTAACGCAGGGATTTTTTGCCGGACTGACTATCGGAAAATTAAGCGAGGGTTCTATTAAGGCAGGGATAAAACATTCATTCATACTGACAATTGCGGCTTTCCTTATCTCTACAGGCGTCAGAGCGCTTATCTAGCGACAATATAGAAAATTTCGTTTTCTGAGCCGACTGTATTGAACTTAAACCCCAAGTTAGCAAGAAGCTTCTCAAACCATATTCTTCTGGGCTTATTCATTCTTTTTCCGGAGAGAGTGGTTGTTGAAAAACTAACAATAAGATTTTTGAAAGTTATATTTTTCAGCACGCGCTCTGCAATAACATAGTCATTTTTCCCGAGTATATCAAAAACCTTGAAGATTAAACATAAGTCTGCTTCAGGAACAGAACATTCGTCTATCTTTCTCAGGTCGCAGAAAAAAGCGTCGCCTTTTATATTATGCTTCTTGAAATAATCCCGGATAATCTCCAGCTCAGACAGATTGATATCGCAAGCGTAATAAGTTACTCCGGGTTTTGCGATAGCCAGCGGATTAAGCCCGCATCCAAGATCGAGGATGGATTTTGGTTTTAGACTGTTAATTACCTCCTTGAGCCGCGGATAAAAATTAAAACGCTCCTTTGTTGAAGAATGCGTCTTCAGAATTTCATCCATGTCTTCTGAATCTGCCAATTTTTTCCTGTTTTTTCGGCTTGTTTGGAACATGCCAGTTGAATAACGAAGTTCTGCGCGAATGTCCTTGACAATTAGTTTTATGTCTGAGATTTTCAATTTCTCCAGGGAGAGATTGTTTCTTTTTACATATGAATCGAGTACCCCCAAGACAATGGAGTCCCCTATACCGGACAGCTCTTTCTTCTGTTTTATCCTGGAGAGTGCAGACTGCCTGATATCCATATTAAAACGAGGGGGGCAGTGTTTATTAGGCTATCGCGTAAGGGCAACCTATAAAAATGACAGAAGATAGGATAGAATATGAAAAAGAAGGGGTTGAGCAATATCGAATTTATGCTGGCATTTATTCTTTTTGCAGTGTTTGTAATGGCTGCATTTTACCTGTTTAATCCGATAAAGAGCACAAGGGTTTTAGAATCGTCCAAGAATTATGTTGTAGGGCAGGTTACTGCAGAGGCAACGGTTCAAATCAGAGCGTATTCCGTAAAACTTGAAACAACCGGTTCGTGCAGTGGAAGTGTTTTTGAGATAGCTGTCCCTGGAATCGGCAGCGGAGAAAAGGCGAGGGTTGAAGATTATTATGGCAATGCTATGCCTTCGAAGAAATCTGGCGAGAGAGTCATATTTGACAGGGGGAGCAGCAATTTCGCGGTTTTGAAATTCAGCGAGGATTTTGAGGCAGGCATTCTTGATAAGGCAAGCGATGTAAATAAGGAGAGCTGTTACACGATAGCTTCCTCATATACCGATGATTCGCTTTCTGAAAAGAAGATTATGGAGATGAATAAGTCTTATTATGTAAATTACGAGGGCCTGAAAGATAAGTTAAACATTCCGAACAATATTAATTTTGGATTTATGCTTGAATTTGACAGCGGAAAAGTTATTCTTGCAGACAAGAGCTCTCCACTCAGAGTTGAGGTATTTTCGGAAAATAAAAGGAGTTCAGTAATCAGAGAAGACGGAGGCTCTGAGTTCGCGCAGTTTATAATAAGGACATGGTAAACAAAAAAGGATGGTTAAGGATAGTTGAAGCTACGGTTGCGATAATGCTGATTCTTACCATTATCCTTATAGTTGCAGAGAGAAAAAAAACAACATCTGAAAATGATATTTCCGAGAGTGTAACCCCTCTTCTTGAAGAAATTGCAAGGAATGCAACACTAAGGGACAATATAATGACAAAAGACAGTGCTTCTGTTGAAGCAGAGATAGCTAAAACTCTGCTAATCAAGATAGACAATCCAGATATAGGCTACGATGTAAGAGTATGCGACTATAAGCAGATATGCGCGCTTGACAGCTACCCTGAGACTGCAAAGGGAGATATATACTCCGGTGAGAGAATTATAAGTTCTGCGCTAGGTTCAGCAGATATCCAGCCCAAGAAAGTCGTAGTGTTTATCTGGCTGAAGAAGTAAACTGCGGAGAACAATAAAGGTTTATAAAGTTCTCTTATCTTTATGGCTTATGAAGAGAGTGATGGTTTGCCTCCTTGCACTAACAGCTATACTCTTAACTATGGGTTTTGCTGGTGCAAGCGCAGAGTGCAATAATCCTGAGCAGATAATTTTAAGATTGAGTGCTGAAAGTAACGCGCACGCTTCCCTTTGGGATAGTGAAGATTATGTGGTGAAAGTATGCTACGACAGGTATTTTGATATTTATGATGACGAAGTAGATGAGGAAGCACATGCGTGCGGTTTCGGCGGGGGGAACAGATTATTCTATCTTTCAGGCACGAACAATGCGCACGCTTCAATAGATGGAAATGACAATTATCCGATAGAAGTGTGCCATGACGGGGTTTCTGGATGCGAACTGGTCGATAATACCGGGCAGAACACTTGCCAGAATATTGACAAGAAACCGATAGTGTTTCTTTCTGCAGAGACAAATGCCCATCTTTCGAGAAGATATGATTCCAATTACCCATTTGTAGTTTGCTGCAAGGGAATAGGCACACCGTCCACGCCAACTGACCCGACTATCTGCGCGCATTATTCTGACAGCTTGGTGTATCCTTCTTATTACGGCAGAGAAAACTGCACAGAAGACCCACTAAATCTTTCCGTAGATGATCCTCTGTGCCCTCTCGGAGAGAAAACATGCAGATGCATATGGACAAATAACAGATGCTCGCTGATTTATAACAGCACTTCGCCCAGCGGCTGCCAGTATACCTGCTCCAAGAATGTTGCAGATTACGATTCTGCAAGCTGTAATGAGGGTTTCAAGAATGTGACTGTAGAAGCAGTAATTAACCCCATTGGATGCTCTATAGGGCCTGATGAACTCATAGAAGGATGCGAGGGCACGACTACACTTATTCCCTGCAGTTTCGGGCTTGCTGAACTGCCTTTCTTCGGAATCTGGCAGTTCATGGCGGCAATAACTGCAATTGCGTTTGTTTATGTGATGTTTTACAGGAAAAAGGCGGATTAGGTTAGTTTTTTAAATAACTCTTTATTAGTTAATTCATGAGAAAAGAGGGGATTGCAGGAATCATCTTAATATCTTTGATTTTGTGCAGTTTTGGAGTTTTAGCGGCATTTAGCTACAAATCGGAAAATCTTGTTAGCGTGTACAGCGGCGGAGAGAGTATCGCCGGAACAATAAACATCAGTTTCTCCAATCAGGAAGCGCATTCCATGGTTACAAGCAATTTTAGAGGCAATATCACTCTCCTCGAGCTTCTTAAAAAGAATAATTTCAGCGAGGGAAAAGAGTATAACTGCACCAGATTAAACTGCGAGATTGGCTATCAAAAGATAGAGGAGATCACATCTGAAGGGATTGATTTGGAAGGGGATCCTGTAGTTATTGGATTTGAAATAAAGACTAACGGTGAACTTCTAGAGGATTTGTCAAGATTAAAGCTGTCAATTACCAGTGATGCTGGAAAATCCTGCGATAGACAAATATCCGTGGATATTCTTGAAAGAGGCGAGGTGATTATGCAAAACAGCAGAAATTCCGGGGAGCTTTGCGGCAGCGAAGAAACCGGATGTTTTGATTCTGATGCGTCTAGCGCTTGGGCTGATCTCGGGTCAAACCTTTATTGCGAGAACATGACTCTGCCTGCTGCGCCAGCCTTTAAGATTGGGGCTAATTTAAAAAATGGCACAGCAAATGCCAATATCAAAATGGGGCTGTACGATTTTGAGGGCAATAGTCTTGGAGAATGCACACTTCCCAAAAACAATGAAAGCATCCAAAAGATTGGATGCACCATAAACTATTCGTTGAGCGAGGAGAGGAGCTTATTTGTCTGCGCATCCTCTGATAACGAAGATGCAGGGTATGGCGTAAGAGTAGAGCAGGAAAGCCCGAACTGCGGGACAAGTGTGCAGGGGCCTCCGTTCAACAAGGATTATGACTTTTTTGCACGGCCCCTCAAGTTTGATTCTGTCGGGGTTATGGATATAAATGAAACAACATTTGGAACAGCATATTACGGCGAGAGTCTTGCAGCTTATGCATTCAACTATATCACTCAGAATTACGAGAATAACTGTTCAAAGGGATGCGTTGTGCCATTCAAGATAAGCGGCATTGCACAGCATCTTGATTTTGACAATGCCGAATTAAGATACAGCATCGGCGGGCAGAAGACAACCATTTCCGGATTGTATAAATTTGAAGAAAGAGATGCCCTTATCACAAGCCCGGTTTTAAGGATTGATATTGGAAAAGCAGAGTTTACAATCCCCGTAACTTCAAATGAAACTGAGCTGTATCTCTACCTGGACGATGAACCTATACTCGAAAGCCCGATTGATATTGAGATAACGCCGGGTTTTGATTTTGATGTATTTCCAAAGACAGTTTTGTACGGGGTTAAAACATCATTCTCCGCCATAACCGGGGCAATAATTAATTCCTCTTCATGGAAATTTGGAGACGGCGAAGAAGATTTTGCTGAAGGAAAGACCATTTCTCACAGGTACACCACATACAATCCTGAGGGATATGCCATTGAAGTTGAACTCGAGAGAAGTGATGGTGTAACTGCAAGACGAACATTCAACCTGGCTGTTGAAGGATTGAATGATTCTCTTAATGCAATTATCAAAGAGGATGAGAAGAAGCTTTCTGATATCAATGCAAAATTAGGCACATTAACTCCGGCGCTTTCAAAGGCTGTAAAAGATGAGATTGGATTTGACGGGATTAATCTTGCTATTTCATCTGCGAAGAACAGCCAGGGCAATCTGACAATGGATGAAGATTATCTTGTCCTGATTGAGAATCTCCTGGCTCTTTCTGTCCCAGAATCTGTTTCTGAAACAGAGTCGGGCAGTTCTCTGCCGTTAGTAATTGGCTTTGAAAGCATTGATGTCAGTCAAATCCTGGAAATCTCAGATGTCCAGATTGAATCCGAAGCAGAGCTTGAGAATCTAAAGAAGGCAATAGTTGTATGGTTTGAGAATAAATACGGCGCAGCTATAGACTACAAAATTATTTCGAGAACAGACGATTTTGGAAGCGAGCCGATTCTGACTTATATTAAGATTAACCTGAATCCTAAGGCTGAGAGCAGCGGCGCATATCTGCTTTTGAATTATCCCAGCGAGAGCATTGGATTCCTTGGCAACTATTCTGAAAAAACAACTTCTTCAGGCGTCTATATCCCCCTGGACGGCATAACCGCTGTTGAATTCACGATTATCGGAGAGGTAGACCCGAGCAATCTCGGAGTTTACATCTCACCTGAAGTAAGCCAGGTATATGAAGAGATTGGTGTTGCAGCTGGACCGGAATTCAGCTGGAAAAGATTCTTCCTTGGAATCTTTCTTCTGCTTATTGTAGCATTTGCAGTGTACATTGCGCTTCAGGAATGGTATAAGAAAAATTATGAAGCGCACCTCTTCAAGAACCAAAACGACCTTTACAATTCCCTGAATTTCATCAGTAATTCGAGAAAGTCCAATGTAAAAGACTCAGAAATTAGGAAAAAACTGGAAAGTGCGGGATGGAGCGGCGAGCAGATAGAATACTCGTTCAAGAAAATAGACGGGAAGAGAACAGGAATGTATGAAATACCAGTACTCAGATTCTTCGAGAAGAGAAAAATAGAGAAAGAGCTTGCCAAGAGACAGCATCCGCAGATAGCAACAACCGCCTTATTGAAAAAAGAAGCGGGTTCCAAAGAACCGGCTAAAGAGCCAGAGCGAAAGGGATTCTTTTCAATTTTCAAAAAGAGATAGCAAGGTTTATTAAATCACCAGGTTTAAAGAAAAATATGATTAGGATATTAAAAAATTTTGCGAGGAGGATGCTCAACGCAATTTTCAAAAGAAGAGGGCATATAAAAATCGGATTTTATGGCCCCCCAAATGCCGGGAAAACAAGCATTGCCAACAAAATATGCAAAGACTGGACCGGCGAGGAAATAGGAGTTGTCAGCAAGGTTCCGCATGAGACCCGGCATGTGCAATTCAAGGAAAAAGTTGATATTAAATACAAGGGGAAGAGTTTAACATTTAAAATTGTCGATACCCCTGGGATTGCCACAAAAATAGATTATGAAGACTTTGTTGAGCTGGGTTTGAAGAAAAAAGATGCGAAGAAAAGGGCGAAAGAAGCGACGCAGGGCGTAATTGAATCCATACAGTGGCTGGAGGACATGGATGCGGTTGTTGTAGTGCTGGATTCAACAGAGAATCCATATACGCAGGTGAACATAACCATCATTGGAAATCTTGTTGCGCGGAAAATACCAATATTAATCGTGGCTAATAAAACAGATCTGAAAAAATCAGACATGAAGGCGATTGAAACTGCATTTCCGGAATATGATATTGTCGGAATTTCAGCAAAGGAGGGGCTGAACTTTGACGAGTTCTACGAAGCAATATTCAAAATAGCAAAGAAGGTTTAAAATGGTCTCAAAATTAACAACAGGCAAGATACAGGTCTGGGCTGGAGGGATTTTGGCCATATTCTCAATTGCGGGAATAATCGGCTCGTCCTATGCAATAAGTGCAATTGGTTCTCTTAGAATTTTTGAGAGGTCGACGTGGGCGGTTCTTGCCGTATTGGCCGTGATGTTAATGCTGGAGGGCTTGGCAAATATTTCTGAATTGTAAAATGGCGGTGAAAAAAATAAGGGGCTTGAGTCTGCAGGTGATTCCGTTTGCTGAATTGAGAGTATTGTCAATATCTGAGAGGGTTAAGAAGATACTGGGGCTTGTCCTTGGGAATAAGATAGTGATAATTCATGGAAGACTGAGGGCGGAAGAGGAAGCAAGGCTTATTGAAGATACAATGGCAATGGTAGATCATATCAAGGGATTCAAGGGAATAGAGCTGGCAGTCATTGAACCAAACATGAAGGACGAGAGCATATTCATCAGGATGAAGCATGGAATAGCAAAATCCCTTGTCGGCGATAGTTCCGCGCTCACGGTCATTGGACCAGCATCCATAATAAAGGAGATAAAAAAAGACCCGAAGAAAATAGAGCTTCTCCTGAAGTGACTATATAAAAATTTATTAAGTGCGTGTCTTTTACGAAAATATGGCTTACAAATGCGTTCACTGTTCTGCGGTTTATGGAGATTATTCCTCAGAGGTAATTAACGGATGCTCCAAGGATGGTTGCAAGAGCAAGTTCTTTTTTTATATAAGGGACGAAAAACTTAGGGAGATAGAGAAGAAAAAGGAAGCTGAACCAAAATTCACCTCCTCTGAAAAGAAACAAATGGAGAAAGATGTCAGGGATATTGCCGGGATAAGGGATGAAGAGATGCCTGTTTTTCTTGATTTTGAAAGTATAAGAATAATGAAGCCGGGCAAATATCTTCTTGATTTGCAGAAGCTCTTTGATATAAAGAAGCCGAGAGTTTACCAGCTTGAAGACGGCAAATATGTTGTTGACCTGGCTGCTACAATCGCAGGCGTTAAACCAGTTAAGTGAAACCTTTTAAATGTGTTTTCATTCCCTAATGCATGACTATAAAGAGTGTTTTGGATAGCCTTGACTTATTTCCTGACAAAAGCAGCATCTCTGTTTTGCAGGAAAGGACCAAAGAGCTGTGCTCTCTAATCCGCGATGGAATAAAGGCGGCAGGCATTGACGCAGAGGTGTTTCCCGGCGGAAGTTTTTCCAAAGCCACCCTCGTAAAAGGAGAATTTTACGATGTTGATATTTTTGTCAGATTTAATTGGAAGCATGAGGGCATCTCAGAACTCCTGAACAGAATTCTTACTAAAATTGCAAAAAAGAACAAATTGAATCTTGAGAAACTTCATGGCAGCAGGGATTATTTCAGGTTTCTTGAAGGCAAGAATATCATATTTGAAATTGTTCCCGTAACAAAGATAAAGAAGCCAAAAGAAGCAAGAAATGTCACGGATTTAAGCTATTTCCATGTCAACTATGCAAAAAGAAAGCTCGGGAAGAATCTTGCAAAAGAGGTTATTTTTGCAAAGCAGTTCTGCAAGGCGCAGAAAGTTTACGGAGCTGAAAGTTATGTGCAGGGATTTTCAGGATATTCGCTTGAATGCCTGATAATAAATTACAAATCTTTTGAGAAGATGCTGAAAGCGCTGGTAAAAGTCAAGAAAGGCGGGAGATTAATCATTGATCCTGGCAATGCCTTCAAGAGAAAAGCAGATGTTCTTTTCGAGATGAATGAAAGCAAGCTTAACAGCCCGATTATACTTGTAGACCCGACATGGAAAGAAAGAAATGCGTTGGCGGCATTGAGCAGGGCAACATTCGAGAGATTCCAGGAAGCAGCAGCCTCTTTCCTGAAACGCCCAAGCAGGAGCTTTTTTGAGATTGAGAAGTTAGACATAATAAAAATGAGAAATAGAGTGAAGAAAGGCGAGGAATTCGCCAGCATTGAACTATCAACAGACAAACAGCCAGGAGATATCGCTGGCACAAAGATGAGGAAGTTCTCAAATTACCTGTCAAAAGAATTATCAAGATATTTTAACATACGGGAGAGTGAATTTGAATATAATGGAGAAACCAGGGCGGTTTTTGCCCTAATTCTGGAATCAAAGGGCGAGATAATGCGGGCTGGGCCCCCAGTAAAAATGGAGAAAGATGCAAAGGCTTTCAAAAAGCAGAACAAGAATGTTTTTGAAAAACAAGGACGACTGCATGCAAAGATAAAGGTTAATTTCACGGCAAAGAAGTTTATTCACGAGTTCTCAAAGAAATACAAAAAGACAATTGAAGGAATGGGAATTAACGGATTGAAAGTTAATTAGGGGTGGTTATTTCCGAGTTCCCTCATGCGTGCTACTAAATTCCGCGTATTCTGATTTGGAGTGTATCCTAAACCAATCATTGTGTAGGTAACCTCGAGAATCAGAGCAGAGGGTAAAAATCTGGGGGAAATTCTTGGCTCATCTTTTCTGAAACTGGCAGCTTTGTCATGCACAATCTGTCTCAAAATTAATTTATCTGCCACACCAAACTTTTCATCAAAATAACTTTCACAAATCCATAAAAACTCTCGGTATAGTCCCATATCCTCCTCGGACATATTTATTCCTTCCTTAAAGAAGTCTCGATTATGTTTGTGAGGGATTCTGTGAAGAAAGGCGAGTCAAGCCAGACACCTATTTCTTCCTCTGAATTTTCAGGGGTTACCATAAACATTACTTCTTTTCTGTCTGCCATGAAAACTCTTGCATTGGACTCAATTGGCTTTGCTTTCAGTCCAAGCTTGGCATTAAGCTTCTTGATTTTTTCAGGATCGCCTGAAAGAGCGAGCTTTATCCTTATTTCATTCTTATTCAGCTTTTCGAGAGTTGACAAAAGAACCCTGCTCTTGTCCTCAAAATCAGAAACAGATGTGCAGATAAGAGCTTCTTTCTTTGAATTCTCAAGCAATTCGCGCATTCTTGAGAGGATGTTTGACCTGCCCCTGATTGAACCTGCAATCTCGCTTGATTTGATTGGAGATATTCCGGAATTATGCAGCTGTTCGAGCTCAATATATTCCTGGGTTGTTTTAAGAGTGGAAAGAGACTTTACCTTTTCCTGCGCTTCGAAGAGTGTCTTTGATTTTATCTTTTCTATAACCTCTGTAGGCTTTACTGCAATGTATTTGACAGGCTTGCCTATCTTGGTTATTGCGAAACCGCGCTTTTCCAGGGATTCGAGAACGTCGTAGGTCCTGCTTCTTGGAACGCCTGAAAGCTCGGCAACCTCTCCTGCAGAGGCAATTCCCTTTGAGAGCAGTGCTAGCCAGACCTTGGTTTCATAAATATTCAGATTGAAATATTCCCTAATTCTCTTTACCAGTTCAGGTTTTATTATCATTCCTTAATGACAAATAACCGATATATAAACCTTTCTGTTGTACCCATTTAAGAGTTACAACAAATAGGAGGTTTTAAGAAGGGGGGATTTGGCTTTTAAACGCAGGTATTGGTATTTTGGAGATTAATACAGATACTGCAAGGTGTAGATGATACCTAGGGCTATAAAGCACCCCGCGGTAATGAAAGGCATTGCAGGATAGAACTTTCCTTTCTTGGAGATGTAGAATAGGAATGAGAGGGCAGCTGTGGCTCCAAGCGTTACCATGAATGCACTAAGCAGTCCGAACTGGCGGAAGACAACGCCTGCCAGAATCATTGGGAAGACAACGTCACCTCCCCCAAGAATCGCAAGACTGATTTTTATCTTCTTAAGCCTCGTCTTTTTGCGCTTTGATTTTGAAGCATTTTTTATCATATCGCGCTCTTTCTTTCCAATATACGGCACAAAGAACCCAGAGAATAACTTAAGTTTCTGAATCTGATATTTTGCCATTTTCTGCATGAAACCAGAATGCCAGACCGCGTACATGTCGTAGAGCGATATTAGAATGAGGAGAAGCGCAACTGTCCAGAGATTAAGGAGAGGTATGAAAATAACAGCTATTCCAGGATATATCAGGAGTTCTGTGAGGTTATGCACGAGAATATTTCTTCTGAATATCTTGATAAATGCGAGCGGAAGCGCAATAATCAGAGAGACTATGGCTGCATACGGCAATCCAATTAACGCGGCGTTTGCGGTAATTGCGATTGCCAGCACTACTACCAGAAAGAACCATATTCTGAGAAGAAGTTCTGCATTAAATTTCATTAGGAAGAGCATAATAACAACTGCGAATATCACTGCAGTGACTATTGAAAAGAGGCTGGTTTTAGGATCTATGTCCTTCGGAGGGCTCATCCCATAGGGAATGTTGTCGTTTTGTGTGAAATATACCTGAGTTACAGCCAAACCAATGAGCTGGGTAAAGAAGAACATGCCCAGAAGAAGCGCAACAATTTTTATGGAGTGTTTCATGATTCTTTTAAGGTATTGGATTATTTCAATCTTATTGTCTCTAGATTCTTTGGAACATTGGTTTCAATCTTATTTAATCGGTATAACGAAGAAGCGAGGTCGAGGCATTTTGAAGCTTCTCCGTGATTGACTATTATCTTCTTTGGGCGTGGCGTCATTCTGCTTATGTACTGCACAAGCTCATTTCTGCCTGAGTGTGATGAGAGTCCGGAAAGAGTTTCGACGCGCATCTTAACTTCCACTTTTTCCCCGCTGCCCTCTGAGGTCAGATAGACTTCTTTTGCTCCTTCCTGAACCTGGCGGCCAAGTGCATTTGGCGCCTGGTAACAAGTAAAAACAATAAGGTTGTTGGGGTTGTCTGCAAAATGCTTGAAATATTCCACTGAAGCGCCCCCGACAAGCATGCCTGATGTTGCGATTATGATGCACGGTCCGCCCTCAATTACTTCCTGTCTTTCTGCAGGGCTGCCGATTCTCTTGAAGATATCTGAAAGGAACGGATTATTATCCTGGAAAATCTGATTTCTTACAGAATTGCTAAGAAAGTCAGGATAAGCTGTGTGAATTGCAGTTATGTCCCAGACCATTCCGTCAAGATAAACAGGAACTTTTGGAAGCTCGCCGAGGCGGATTGCTTCTTCAACCCTTAGAACTGTTTCCTGCGCATGCCCAAGCCCCAGCTCAGGAAGAAGTATTTTTCCCTTCTTCTTTATTGTTTCATTTGCCAGCTCAATAAATTTGTTTTCTGTCTCGTTTCTTGGTGGGAGCACGTCGTCTTTTGACCCATAGGTGGATTCCATAATCACTGTCTCAACTCTTGGAAAATGATTAACTGCGGGGTCAAGAAGCCTTGTTTTCAGGTATTTTGTATCCCCTCCGTAGACTAAGTTGTGCAGTCCATTTCCGACATTTATGTGCACCTGAGCAGAACCAAGAACATGCCCTGCATTGTAGAGTGTTATTCTTATATCCGGCGTTATGTCTGTAACTTCCCCGTAATCCAAACAAACCGAATGACGGACCATCTCCTTGATATCTTCTGCGCGGTAGAGCGGAGAAGCTGCCTGCTTGAACGCAACACCGACAAAATCAAGAGCTGAAAGGGCCGCGATATCCCTTGTCGGCGCAGTCATGTAAACCGGCCCCTTGTAACCCATCTTATAAAGATATGGAATTAATCCTGAATGGTCGAGATGTGCGTGCGTTAGAATAATTGCATCAATTGTATTGATATCCCCAATTTCAGAGATATCAAGATAGGGGAATTTATCCGGGCCCTCAGTTATTGCGGGATTTATGCCGCAGTCTAAAATGACCTTGGATTTCGGAGTGTGCAGAAGCAGACAAGAACGTCCAACCTGGCGCCCTGCTCCGAGGCAAGTAACTCTTACCCAGAGGTCCATCTTTTCTGAAGTCCAGTCCGTGTATATCTTTCTGCCAATGTCATTAAGGAATTTCCTTCTGTAGTTGTTGTTTGCATATAGAACTGAACGTATTTTTTCTGTGATTTTTGACGGGATTGCCGGGCTTCTCTGAACAACAGTTGACCACATTGTTGATTTCTTGATATCATTTAGAATAGAGCCCTGCTTTCCGATAACCATTCCCGGCTTTTTTGCCTCTATGATTACGGTGCTCCTCTGGACATCAAATATTATGTTGGTTATTTCTGCTTCTTCCGGCACGATTCCTCTGATGGTCTTCTCAGTTTCATCTTCCGGCGCAAGAATTGCTGTCTCTGCACGAAGTTCTATCCTCTTCTTTATCTTATCGACAATCTCTTTTATTTTTGATTCGCCTGTCTTGAAGAATTCCTTGTTGTTCGTATAGAGAACAATATTTGCCCCTTCAAAAGCAGCATCGCTAACAAGTTTCGGTATCTCGTCCTTAATGCTCTTCAAAATATCTGCCATTTTCCAATAAGTTTTACTTGTATTCAGCAACGATTTCTTCAGAAACCACATGCTTTATTCCGTCTTTTGTTATCGTAAATACATCTATCCCATTTCCAGATGCGGAGTCTCTTTGTGTTGAGGATTTGAGCGCCTCTTTTGCAAGCTCAACTCCATCCTTAACTGACATGTCTCTTTTGTACTGTCTTTCCAATAAACCCAGGATGTAAGGCATGCCTGAAGAGAAGTTTGCATCATAGTCATTGACTTTTACTGCGCTCCCGCCAGGCTCGATAGTATACAGTTCCGTGGATTCGTCTTCATTAACCCCTGCGATTAGTGTCCCGACAATGCTCGGAATCATCGCGGGAGTTCTGATGTTTCGGTATGTCATCATTGCAAGAAGATGTGCTGCTTCTTTTACAGTTGGACGGGTTTTTGTCTTTAGCTCTTTTAGACGGAGTTCAGCTGCAATTACCTTGTGGGTAAGCTGGGCATCTGCGACTCCCCCGGTCCATGAGGTAAGTATGTAGTTGTTGACAGGTATAACTTTTCTAGTGTCTTTGCTCAAAACAAGGTTTCCGGCTGTTGCTCTTCTGTCAGCACCCATTACAATCCCGTCCTTGCAGACAATTCCTACAAGTGATGTGTTTGATTTCAGTATATTCTTGCTAATATCCTCATTCATCTTAAGAAGTTAGAACCTCTATAAATCTTTGATATAAAAATAGTATTTAAGGTTTTTGCTTTTAGAGAACAGGGGACTCTATTGAAGAGAGATTTGCATCTTTCTTAAGCCTGACTACGCTATCGACAAAACCCTCTATTTTTTGCTCGTGGCTGACTATTACCAGCTGCCCGACATCAATCTCGTGAAGGACGTCGCGGAGTTTATCCAGCTGGAATTCAGAGAATCCGTCTGTTGGCTCGTCAAGAATGATTATGTCCCTTGTTTTTATGTTGCTCAAGACAGAGTTAATTGTCTGATTAAGAGCCAGACGGTATGCCAATGCAATTGCTGTCCTCTCGCCTCCAGAAAGGAAAGAATACTCCATCTCTGTCTCGCCCTGCACAATCAGCGGGGTAAAGTTCTCGTCAAGATGAACATCGAATGATTCGCCTGCGAGAAGATGGAACCATTTCCCAAAGAGTCTTGCAAACTCCATTCTAAGCTTAATCATGACATTTCTTTCTATATAATTGATAAGCGATGAAAACTGGTTGGAAAGCCAGTCGCTGATATCCAGAATTCTGGCAAGTTTTAGCCTTGATGTTTCTTTCTCCTGTATCTGTTTCTCGAGAACAAGTATCTCCCTGTGCATGAGTTCTTTTTCCTTCTTGAATTCTGCAAGTGAAATCTCGCACTTTTTCTCATCGTTGAATGCGCGCTCCAAATCAAGCTGTTTTACGCGATAGAG
>JALOQH010000054.1 GCA_025453475.1 archaeon
CAAATGAGGAAGATAGAGTTGAATTGATTGACTGGGCAATGGTGGTTGGTTACAAGAGAACTCCTGAATATCCTTCTTTTGACGTTGAGATATTCGCAAGGAACATTGCCTCATTGTGCAAAATAGGAAGGATGTCACAGTATCTAAGAGGCAATGACGGTAAAACAATAACTTATTCTGTTTTTGACAAAGGCGAGCTTGGCAGGCAGGAGCATAACCCCCTTATACCTGTAGATTCAGTTCCTGAAGAGGTAAAAGATTCAGCAGGAAGACCAAAATCCAAGCACGCATATTTCACAAATCCCCAGGATGCCCAGGATTACATCAGAGCCCTTATGCATATGCAGGAAGATACTCCGAATTCAAAACCCGTGGAATATGAAGTTCGTCCGAATGCTAAAGAAGGCAGATTGAGCAGGAGTTAATAATGAAATTTCTTGAAGACCTTGTCTCGCCGGAAGATGTCCGTCTTGCGAGGCTATTCCTTGGTGTTGACAAATCCGGAGAAGTTCTCAGAGTCGATTGGGAGAGATTGCTGGGCGTTATTCCGATAGACGGAAACGGGAGGATGCCAACTGAAGACGAGTTTAACACAGTGTTAAACGCTTTTTGCCTTGGAGGAGTGATGTCTACAAAAGCAAAGGGAAACTATTCAGTTATAACTGATAAAGGAACAAATGCAAACCCTTCGCTGATGGGTGTAAACTATCTTAAGGATTGCAAACCAGAAACAGCTTATTTTGCAAGGGAAGAAGATGCCTTGAAGTATATTCTGGCGTTCAGAACAAAATTCAACAGAACGCACGACAATTTCCGTGTCATAAGGAACGAGTAATAATCTATCTTAGCTCTAATCCTCTGACTTTAGCTTCCATGTATAAACTGCGGGGGCATTTTTTCCCGGAGAAAGCGCATATAACACAGCACGAAGTCAATGGGTTTCTTACTTCCTGCTCGCATTTCGGGCATGTGAATTTCTGGGGGCAGTTCTCAATGTCAACAAGAGCCTTAGTTCGTTGCAAACAGTGCGGGCATTTTAACAAAACAGACTTCGGTATTCTCTGAACACTCTTTTTCCTTCCCATCTTAGAATCCAACTATCTCTTCTTATCAAGCTTTTTGTTTATCTGCTCAAGAAGCCCGGTCATCTTCTCGAATTCCTTAGCTTTTCTTCTGTTCCATACGATATTCAGTATGTTAAAGACAATATATGCAATAATAAATCCGCCGACAGCCTGGAAGAGAGTTATCAGATGGGATGCTTTTTCTAGAAGTTCAGTTGGTATGTCAATTAGGCTCATGTTGCTCAGGACTTGCCCGGTTATTTGTTCAACTGCCATCTTATGTCTTTACAGTCTAAGTTTTTATAGTTATGTTTTGAATAGCAGTGGTATTCTTGCTGGCTGTCGCATTTTGCATCACAGTCCTGTTAGCACATGCCGCGTTAAGTGTGTATATCGCTCCCTCTATCGGGTTGTTCGGCTTGTTTATCTCTGCGCAGAGAGTTTTCATATCCAGTGCCTTTGGAGTCCATCCTCTCGCAATTGCAAATCTGACAAAGAGGTTCCCGCACAAACCTTTAACTTTCTCCCCCATATCTTTTATTGTCGCTGTGACATTCGGGAGTTTTGTGCAGTTTCCTTTCGCAACTTCGCTCAAGTCTTTCATGAATGTCTCATTCTCGCTCTGCAAAACAGCAACAGTGCTCTTTATCTGCTTGTAAGTATAATACCCGTAAACTCCGACAGCTGCAAGAAGCAGCACAAAAACAACAGCCACAATCAGGAATATTTTCATCACCAGTCCCATGAAACCATCAAATAACTCAATTATAAAAAGGTTGCTTTCTCAGCTATTTTAAGGGGATATGGTCTAGCTTAGTCAGGATCCAAGCTTCGGGGGTTTGTGGCCCGGGTGCGAATCCCGGTATCCCCATTTATTTGTTTCTGTTTTCTCATAACCTTAATAAACGCACCACCACTCTAAATTATATGAAATACACAAAACCGCTAAAAACCGCATTATGGGGCATAGCAGGATTAGTTGTGGCTTTATCTTTCATAAAAATGCCAACCTTTCAGTATATCCTCGGTTATCCTCTCTATGTTCTCTCGTTATTGATGTTTGTCCTCGCATGCTGGCAGTTTTACAACGAGAACAGGAAAGGAAGATGAAAAAGCCTGAACTTCTTGCCCCGGCAGGCGATTTCCCAAGCCTTATCGCAGCTATAGAATCAGGCGCAGATGCGGTTTATTTCGGGCTTAAGGAATTTAATATGAGAGATTCTGCAAAGAATTTCTACTTCCGCGACCTGAAGAGAATCAGCGAGCTCTGCGGGAAAAATGTGAAAAAGTACCTAACTCTTAACACGATAATCTATGACTCTGAGCTGAAAAGAGCAGAGAATACAATAAAGAAAGTTAAAAACTACGTGGATGCAATAATCTGCTGGGACTTGTCAGTAATCTTGCTTTGTAAAAAATATAAGATTCCCTTCCATGTTTCAACGCAGGCGTCAGTTTCAAACACAAGTTCTGCAGAATTCTACAAAAAGCTTGGCGCAGAGCGGGTAGTTCTCGCCCGCGAGTTAAATCTAAAGCAAATCAGGAAAATCTCCAGGATAATTGATGTAGAATGTTTCATTCATGGCGCAATGTGCGTCTCAATATCCGGGAGATGCTTCACTTCGCAGTTCATGAGATGCAAAAGCGCAAATCGCGGGCAATGCACTCATCCGTGCAGGAGAGCGTATATAATCAAGGACGAAGAAGGCAATGAGCTGAAGCTTGAGAACAACAAGGTAATGTCCGCAAAGGACTTGTGCGCTCTGCCGTTCATTTCTCGTTTGAAAAAAGCAGGCATCTCCGCATTCAAGATAGAAGGGCGGAATCGCGGAGCAGAATATGTGAAAACCGTTGTCTCTGTCTATCGAAAAGCCGTTGATAAAAAACTCTCAAAAGAAGAAGTAAAAGAAGGTATAAAACAGCTCAGCCAGGTTTACAACAGGGGTTTCTCCTCTGGTTTCTATCTCGGAATACCAACCTCGGATGATTTTGCAACAACAGAAGACAGCGAAGGAAAAGAATCAAAGCAGGTTGTCGGAAGAATAGTTAATTACTGGCAGAAAATTGGAATAGCTCATCTTAAGGTAACTGCTCACCCGATAAAGCTCGGAGATGAATTATACATCATCGGCAACAAAACAGGCATAAAAAGAGTCAAAATCGGGGAGATGCAAATCAATCATAAACCCATAGCCTCAGTCAAAAAAGGGCAGGAAATTGGAATCAAGCTCCCATTGTGCAGAGCAAACGACATGGTTTATATTATAATAAAACGAGAATAAACTAACATCAAAGTTTAAAAACCATAAACACAAATCAATTCCAT
>JALOQH010000055.1 GCA_025453475.1 archaeon
TGCGCCTGATGAGAAAACATAACCTCCCTTGAGGCGCTCTTCTTTCTCCCCGTATCTTGTTGTAGGCGAGACAATCCTGTGCTTTTTCGCTTCTCTTATGTAGAGAGAGTCAAATGCAGCGATTGAGCTTGTTATTCTGTCGAGGGTCATGCCGGTGAGTTCTGAACGTTCTACGGCGAGAGAGATTGTATCTGTCTTTTCAAGAATCTCATAAACCAGCCTGCAGTCATTCAGATTGTAATCGGATATCTTTTGATGAGATGCTTTTGTATTCTCCTTGTAGAGCCTGTCTAACTCATTGCATCTTAAATTTCCCTTGAGCAGTTTTCCTTTTCCCAGAATAACCTGCGAAACGTCCTCCAGGGTATATGACTCAAACTGGGAGAAGCGCATTGTCGGAGCCTGCTGAAGAAATGGGTCCTGGATTAATTGCAAGCCATCCAAGACTTGCCTTCCTGGAATGTCTGCACTTGAGGAACGCATGTAGCTTGCTTCTATTCTCAAACGAGCGCGGTCATTGTTTCTTCCTATGTCAAATGGAATTTTGTATTTTGAGAAGGCTGATTCGATGTATTTCAAATCAAAGTCAATCACATTCCAGCCAATAATAACATCGGGGTCGAGCTTTAGAAACTCTGACTTGAACTTTATGAGCATTTCTTCTTCTGTTTTGCATGAGATAGTGTGTTCCAACTCTCTGTCTGTTACCATGAATACCTTGTTGTAATCTTCCCCATGCATTCCTATGCAGATTATTTTGTCTGCCTTGGAAGTTGTTTCGATATCCAGTGAGGTTACTTTTAATTTGTGCTTTATCTCGCTCACGGGCGAGATATCTGGCTCTTTGTATACGCAGTCTATTTTTTCTGCGCTTGTGTGCTCGCCTTCAATGTCAAGCGAAGAGAGAATATTCTTGTCAATCAGGAAACGAGTGTGTGGTTTTATGTCTGCTTCATATGTATCAACTTTGCTGTGAATGCCCTGGAAGAGCTTATTTAACTCTCGATGATTGGGAGCAATGATTTTTGCTACTTTATCTCCATTAAAATTTGCAAAATCTGTCTTTTCGACTTTGAATTTCTCCAGGTACTTGTCTATTTTCTTCAAATCTTCCTCTTTTATGTAGAAATACGGCTCAAAGTTATTTATTGCGACAAAAGACTGCCCATTTTCAAGCTTTCCGAATAACTGAATCTGGGTTTTCTCGTCGACAATATCATAGGTTGAGTAAATAATGAATCCTTTCATGGTTTTCCTAAGGTATCCTGTTTTATAACTTATTGGATGATTATAATGTAACTTCAGGGTGGTGACATATAGGAAAGTTTAAATATCTTGAACGAGTGGGGGGATTATGGTATATAGCACATTTAGGAAGTATGGCTACCGTGATGCTGATTTGATACAGAACAGATTAAAGGCATTTGGTGTAGTCGCGCCTTCACTCGAGGATATTGCTAATTCATTGAATCTTCAGACAAGAGACAGCGATTTAACTGTTTTGAGGGAAAAGCGGTTCCAGGCAGGATGCATTGCTGAGAAACTGGAGGACGAAGGTGTTGGCGCAAGGAGAGCATATAATCTTGCATGGATGGTTCTCAATCTCAGAGACGACAGAGATATACCTTATTTGATGATGTGGAAAGATGTGAGAGCAGAAAAGATAGATGTGAATCACGAGCTTGCGCAGACAGATGCCAAGAGAGAGATTCTTGCGCAGTACTTTATAGATAAATTCGGAGCAGGGCAGAAGCAGGATGTGAGTTATGTTGCTGTTGTGAACAGGCTGAAGGAAAGAGACATAAAGAAAGCCACGAAGAGGGGTGTAATTTCATCCAAAGATATGGCTGCAATAGAAGGGAGTGATTGGAATCTGAGATACAATGCCTATATTGGAAGGGTGTTCAGGAATGTTTATCGCGGGGCGCTAAAAGCAGCCAAAACATACGAGCTCGCAGAGAAGAAATAATCAGGTTTATTAATAAGTTCTATCAATGTATTTTATGGGAAGAATGGATGCGTCCAGAATCGAGCAGTTTCTCAGAGATGCGTCTTCATTGGCTGGAAGCTCATTTGAGGACCATACTGGCAGGAAGAAAGAGATATTAAGAGCGTATTTCGGGAGATTTCAGGAAGGAGCTGCGCAGGACATTGACAGATATAACTCTGTTCAGGTTGGTGCGATATTCAGCAGATTAGTTACGAGTTACAGGAAGGGTAGAAGTTAAATGGGATTGCAGATAGGGGATATTGTTCCAAGGAAAGAAGTCAAGTTTGAGGAATTGAGAGGAAAAGTTATCGCAGTTGATGCATTCAACGCGATTTATCAGTTTTTATCGTCTATAAGACAGCCAGATGGTACGCCTTTGATGGATTCAAAGCAGAGAGTTACCTCTCATCTCTCTGGGTTGTTTTACAGGAATATTGCGCTTCTTGCAGAGGGAATAAAGCTGATTTATGTTTTTGACGGGGAGTATCACGTGCTTAAGGAGAAGACGCATGAGAAAAGACAGGAAGCAAAAGAGTCAATGAAAGATAAATATGAGCAGGCAAAGGAAGAAGAGGATTTTGAGGCAATGGGAAGATATTCAAGAGGATTCATGAAATTAAATGCAGAGATGCTTGCAGAAAGCAGGGAGTTGCTGGAAGCAATGGGGATTGCGGTTTATCAGGCGCCAGGAGAAGGGGAAATGCAGTGCGCTGAACTTGTAAAATCCGGGCAGGCTTTTGCTGTTGCTTCGCAGGATTATGACACTCTTGCTGTTGGTGGAAAGCGTTTAATACAGAATTTAACGCTTTCAAGAAAAAAGAAGACACGAAGCGGATATATTTTTATTGCTCCTGAGATGATTGAGTATGAAAAAGTTCTAAATGAGTTGGGAATTGACGGAGACCAGCTAATTTCGCTGGCTATTCTTGTCGGCACTGACTTTAATCCTGGCGGCGTGAAGGGAATCGGACCGAAAAAGGCACTTTCTCTCGTTAAGGAGAAGAAATATCCTGTTGCTATCTTCAAGGAACTTGAGGAGCAGGGAAGACTGGATTTCAAATGGCAGGAAGTGTTTGAGATATTCAAGAAACCGAATGTAACAAGAGAAAAAGTCAGCATGCCGAAAATAAGCGAAGCAAAAATCAGGGAAATTCTCGTCGAGAGGCACGATTTTTCTCTCGAACGCGTGAACAACCAGCTTGACAAGCTAAAAGGCGTGAAGGAACAGGCAAAGCAAAAAACCCTGTTTTAAACAGGTTTTTAGTTCTTATCAAACCATCTCGATGCAAACAGAATAAACAGCATCG
>JALOQH010000056.1 GCA_025453475.1 archaeon
CCTGAGCAAAAATACGCCTTATATTTCAAGAATAAACTACCTGTATCTCACAATTGGAACAGTCCTCTTAATATTCTTAATCAACATAATCTTCACCAATTGGCTCGGCCTCATCATCCTAATAATTGCCTCATTCTTGGGAATTTTTGGAATTCTCTCTGAATCCAGAAGAATAAACTTGATGGGCTCCCTGATTCTGCCCGCAATTATCTATTACCTCACCTAAACCTAAAACCACTTCCTTATTGATTCCTGCTTTTCTTTTTCCCTTCCGAAAATGCTCTGTATGTAGCTTTCTGTAAGTTCAAGGCTTTCAAGAAGATACGGTGTCGCCTGGTATGTTCTCGCCAAATCCAGCGCAGGCTGCATGTATTTCATGATGCTTCCTTCTGAAATTGTGAATATTATCTTGCCTCCGCAGTTTGTGCACTTCCCTACCAATGGCGGCCTCCGGTATTTGGTATTGCATCCAACGCACCTGAACTCCTGCATCGAGAACTTTCTCAGATTACCCCTTATATCTCTGATAAAATGCCTCTCCACAATCAGTCTTGATACATCCCTTATGTCAATTGCTCTTATTTTACCGCACAGCCTCATCTGGCTGTCTACCTTATCGCGCATTGTCGGCAGGCTCTTATAAGATGAGCTTAGGGCGCCCCCATTGATGTCTTTGCACCCATGACTGAATAAAACATTTGAAAACGGATCTGTTCCTTCCTTCAGCCTTCTCTTCACATTGTCAATTTTTACCTCGCTCGAATGCTTCCCCTGTTCAGCTAGTTCATAAAGCTCAAGAGGATACTGCCCGCACAGCTCAAAATCCAGAATCTGGTCATCAACATCCCCTGCCCTTATCTGCGTGTTCAAAACAAGCGGCGCATCCTGTGTTCCTCCTCTGTGAGATGGCAGAAACTTCCTCGAAAAGTTCAAGAGCAAATCCATCAGCATCATAACCGCTGCTTCGTCCCCATCACAATCTCTCCTCATTGCAGCGTGCATGTAAGGCGATGCGAGCATTGCCTGTGTTTTTGAAAATCCGATTAGTCTGCCCACTGTCGCAGTGCAGATATGCGGCGCAATGCAGACAAATAACTGCCCGAGCAGTGCCTCTTTCTTCTGAGCATTGTAAAATTTAGGCAACCCATACAGCTTCTCAAGCTCGTCATCAATGAATTTTGAAACTTTCAGGAAAACATCGTCAGCCCTCTCATCAGCGCTCTCAGGACAGGATGGAAGAATGAGGTCATGCGGAAACATCGTCAAAACCTGCTCGTCATTCTCCAGTTCTTTCCCGAAAATATCTTTTTCGTATCCCAATTCCTTTAGTTTTGCCACAGAAGTTCCTATCTCTTTTGCCTTGAAATGCGAAATAGGCATCTCAGTCATATCAAATCTGATTGTTCCGTCTTTATTCACATTCAGATTGTATCTCGCTCTGAGCAAACCTTTTATCATGTTCTCACAGCTGTGATCCTTGCTGCTGGTGCCTCTTATTCCCTTAACCACATTTGGAAACTCCTCTCTTCTCATCCTCAATTTCTTCAAAGCAGAATCGAGGTAGTGCTTGATATCGAGAGCCCTCTCCTTATATTCCTTCATTGTCGGATGTATCTCGCACTGCCCCGCATAATTATACTGGCACTCCGGGCAATAATTCATTTTAACACATATAGCGTCGCAGTTTTCGCACGATGGATAAATCGTCTCCTTCTGGCACTTCTCGCAGTAGTACACTGGAAACTCAGCAACAACACTCCCGACCTCAACCGCCTCAGAAACACTTCTCAATCTTCCGCCTTCCTTGCCAACCGGGAATAAAACATGCGGGCTTCCCTTTAATTTTCTCAGCTTTGATTTCTCGGGCCTTCCCATTCTTGCTCCAATAAATGTCCCGGACTTGTCTTTTATCTTGAATTTTGACAACAGTCCGATTATCTCAAGAATCGGCTTTTCAGAAATGACAGAGATTATTGCGTCCACATCCTTCTCCAGATTCAAAGTAGCAACATCTGTCCCCAAATTAAGCAGTAATGCTCTTGAGCTTGTCTCATCAAGCACGACATTCTCCAGCGTCACTTTATGTTCACATCCCAATAGCTCCAATGCCCTCTTTCCTTTCGAAAATCTCTCTTTCTCCTGCAAAGCATACGGCAAAATCAGTTTTTTCTCGACAATATGCCCTCTCGCAAGCCAGTCCAAAAGCCCCAGGAACTGTTCGTATGAAATTTCCTTCCAGTAATAAATAAAATTCGGGTGCATCGGAATGCCAAATTTCCTTGAAAGCTCAATCGCCTGCTCAAGGCTTGCTTTCCTCTTGTCAATTTCAATATTTTCAGCATCCCCTGCGAGTTTAACCGCCTTTTTTAATTCAAGCTCCCACCACTCTTCTACATATCCTGGCTTTAGCAGCTCATAGTTTCTGTTTGCGACATCCCCAAAAGCAAATAATATGTCTCCCAGATAAATTATCTCTTCAACCTCCGGATAAATCTTTCTCGCCTCAGCATAATCATATATTTTTTTCACGCTTCCGTTTCTCAATTTGACAATCGGTCCGTCAATTTCGTCGCAAATTCCGACCGCACACCCCTTTGTTGGCTTTTCAATCTTCAACTGCGTCCCAAAAGCAAGAAACCCGTCTGTAATCCCCATAGTTGCAGGATGAACCGCCTCTGCAGAGAACCCGCTTGTTCTTGTTCTGCCATATCTGAATCTGAATCCCCCGCTTCTCGACGGATGGGAAAAAACAGGCCTCCCTGCAACCAAATCCTTTATGTAAGTTGGCGAAGCATCTGCGCTTCCTTTTTCCCTTTTCTTATGAATCTTCACATATTCGTCCAAAAATTCCCAGCCAGTTGCTTTAAATCCCTTTTCCTGCGCGCCCCTGAGCAGCCTCAATCCCTTCTGAGCTTTCTGAGCCAGCCCCTCTGAAAAGATAAGGCACATTCCACCCCGTATAAAATTAGTCTCTATTCTGGGAAGGTCTTTGTAATTCGAAACCTCTCTGTCCTCACTCGGCTCTCCGGTTATTTCAATCGGGATATTTTTCGCAAGAAACGCAAGCTCTTCTTCTGTGGGCAGGTATTGAAGATTGGTAATCCTCTCGTGATAATCATAATTTTCCATAACATATCTCTTAACTTCATCTTCCGTAGGGTCATACTTGGCGAATCCGAATGTCTCCCTGAGATAATCAATAATCATCAAAGCCACGCACGAGGCAGTTGTCCCGGCGCTTCTTATTGGCCCTGAGAAATACGCTTTGAAATACTCCTTGCCGTC